>NZ_JAHNZV010000048.1 GCF_022267535.1 Psychromonas antarctica | reverse complement strand
TATGTAGATGACTCAGGTTATTTTTTGTAAAAAGATTAAAACCACTACCACGCACACTTCATGCGACTGCGAAACTGCGTTTCGGTTCGCATTCATTAACAGAGGCGCTGCGCGCTACACAGAGAAAAAACTAACATACTAAAATATAAGATAAGTATTATTTTCTATGTTTTCCCTCATTTTACTCTGTGGTGCAATTTTTTGACGTGTTTTTATTTTATCTGAGCTAAATACATAAGCATGTTAAGTTATCTGATTTATTGGCAATTAGGGGAATTGAGGAGAGTAAAATAGATGAGCCATCTGCAAGCTAAAGAAGTGTTAGCAATAAAATGGCAAGTAGGAGGCTCAATCATATTGTGATTGCGTTTATAACCTCGCGTAGTGTCTCCTCGCGAGGTTATAAATTCAGGGTGTCTGTTGTCAGTCAATCTCCCTAACACGCAACTCAGCAGGCACTTCAAAGATAGTATTTTCTTCTACTCCGGGATTTTCTGTTACTAGGGTTCCCCCTAACGTTTGTAGTTTTGCAATCACTGCTTTAACCAGTATCTCTGGTGCCGATGCGCCCGCAGTGACTCCTACTATATTGACGTTTTTCAACCAATCAGTATCAATATCGTTTTCATTATCGATAAGGTATGCATTAACCCCCACACCACTTGCTTTTTCTCGTAAACGATTTGAGTTAGATGAGTTTATTGAGCCGACGACTAAGACTAGATCTGTTTTTTGGGCGAGATCTTTTACTGCATCTTGACGGTTTTGTGTGGCATAACAAATATCATTTTTACGTGGTCCTTCAATATCAGGGAATTTATTGCGTAACGCATCGATAATATTAGCCGTGTCGTCAACAGAGAGGGTGGTTTGCGAACTGTAGCTGAGACTATGACTATTTTTAACTTGCAATTTATCGACATCTTCAGGTGATTCAACCAGATAAATCCCCCCTGCTTGGTTATCATATTGCCCCATCGTGCCAATCACTTCGGGATGCCCATGATGACCGATCAGCACGCATTCTTGACCTCGACGACTTGCGCGTGTCACTTCCATATGCACTTTAGTCACTAACGGGCATGTCGCGTCAAACACTTTTAACTTGCGAATACTGGCTTCTGCACGTACAGCTTGAGATACGCCATGGGCGCTGAAAATAACAATCTGATTATCCGGTACTTCGTGCAGCTCTTCGACAAATATTGCGCCACGCGCTTTTAAAGAATCAACTACATATTGGTTATGTACCACTTCGTGACGCACATAGATGGGTGGTGTAAAAATATCTAAGGCACGATCAACAATTGATATTGCGCGGTGTACACCTGCACAAAAGCCACGCGGATTAGCTAAAATAATTTCCATCGGTAATCTCTCTCTAAATAACGGCTATAGCGATTGTTCTAATAATAGCAAACCCGATAATTATCTATTCATTTATGCTGCTAATCATTCATTCTAAAAAACTGAATAGATAATGAGTTTATTAGCTATTAATTCAATACAGTTAACAAATCAACGGCAAAGGTTAAGGTTTGCCCTGCAAGTGGATGATTAAAATCGACCGTGACACTTTCGGCAACCACTTCGCGAATAATGCCCGGTATTTCACTGCCATCAGGTTGAGTAAAGCTGATAATCGTTCCCACTTCAGCGGGTAAGTCTGCGTTGAATTTACTTAATTCGATATGATGAATATTGTCAGGGTTAGATAAACCAAAAGCGGACTCTGGTGCCAGCGTAAATGTCTGAGATTCCCCCTCTTTTAACCCCAGCAAACATTTTTCAAAGCCGGGGGTCAAACTGCCATCCCCCATTACAAATTTGGACGGCTTATTATTGACTTTACTACTATCAACTGCAGAACCATCAGCTAAACAAATCGAGAAGTGCATCAATACTTCACTATCGGCTTTAATCACATTTCCCTTAACTTCGCTCATTTTTATTTCCTTTCGCAGCGCCTTTATTTGTCGGTGCAAAGAAAGATTCTAGAATCATAATAGCAGCGCCGATAAAAATGCTGATATCGGCAACGTTAAAGGTTGGCCAGCGGTAAAAACCCAAATCAAAATCTAAAAAATCCACCACGTAACCAAACAGTAAACGATCCGTTACATTACCAATAGCACCGGCCAAAATCAGTGCAAATGCAATATTCGTCCAGCGCTGCAGCTGACTATTGTGTTTGAGTGAATAAATGAGATAAGCCGAAACAGCTAGCGCGATAACCGTAAAAAGATATCTCTGCCAGCCACCCGCATCACCTAAAAAGCTAAAAGCGGCACCATAATTACGTGCCGATGTAAAGTGAAAGAACGGCAGCACTTGGTAAGATTCATATAAATCTAAAGCTTGTACTGTCCAGTATTTAGTGGCTTGGTCAATTACAAAAATAATAGCTGAAAGCCATAACCAACGCAGTCCAGATCTTTCTATTCTTTCGCTCATGTTCTATCCTTCACAAAAAATAAAATCCTAAAAAAACGCCTTAAGAAATTAAGGCGTTAGTCATGGTTAATCAGCAGAGTCGGTATTACGCAAACTTACGCACTTCACCCACACCATCGATATTGGTTATACAGCGGCCACATAATTCAGGGTGCTGTACATCTTGACCAACCTCTTCGTGATGGTGCCAGCAACGCGCGCATTTTGCAGCCGCACTTTTGACAATGCTAACCGATAGCCCGTTAACTTCAGTTACGATGGCACTTGAAGGCGCGTCTATTAATGGCATAACGGAGGCTTTTGAGGTAATTAATACAAAACGTAATTCATCTTCTAAGCTAGTCAATAATTGCGTTAGCTGTGGCGAGGCGTAAAGTGTGACTTCCGCTTCCAGCCCGCCACCAATAATATTATCTTTACGTGCTAACTCCAATGCTTTATTCACTTCAGCACGCACAGAGATTAGACTTGCCCATGATTCATTACTCAGCACTTCGTTATCAGAAAGACCGAATAAACCATCATACCAAACATCAGTGAAAACAAACTGATCACGTACACCGGGCATATTGCCCCAAATTTCATCTGCAGTGAAGCTAAGGATAGGCGCCATTAATCGCACCATTGATTCGGCAATATGGAACAGTGCGGTTTGACAACTACGACGCGCATTACTGTCCGCTTTTGCGGTGTATTGTCTGTCTTTAATAATATCAAGGTAAAAGCTACCTAACTCAATAGAGCAAAAGTGCATTATTTTTTGGTAAACAATATGTAAGCTATAAGTGTTATAGGCTTCAATGACATCATTTTGCAAGGTCAGTGCCTGCGCAACGATCCAACGATCCAATGCGACCATCTCTTCTGGTGCTACTAAATCGCGGCTGGGTTCAAAACCATGTAAGTTCGCTAATAAGAAGCGTGATGTATTACGTATACGGCGGTAGCTATCGGCGCTGCGGTTTAATATTTCATCTGAAACAGTCATTTCACCGGTGTAGTCCGTTGACGCAACCCATAAACGCAACACATCCGCACCAAGTTTATTCATCACCGTTTGTGGAGACATAACATTGCCTAAGGATTTAGACATTTTTTTACCTTGTCCATCCACCACAAAACCGTGCGTTAACACCTCTTTATAAGGCGCTTTATTATTCATTGCCATACTGGTCATCAATGACGATTGGAACCAACCACGATGTTGATCGGAACCTTCCAGATACATATCAATTTCGGCTTGTTCACCATCGCTTTGTGTATATTCTTGACGCACGCCAACTACAGCCGCATGGGTCGTGCCGGAGTCGAACCAAACATCTAGCGTATCGGTCACTTTACGGAACTGATCAGCTTCAAAACCTAATAGGCTTTCAGGCTCTAAATCCCACCAAGCTTGGATACCTTCTTGCTCTATTTTACGCGCAATCAGCTCCATCATTTCGACGCTGTTTTCGTGTAATTCATCGGTTTCTTTATTCACAAACAAAGTAATCGGGACTCCCCAAGTACGCTGACGAGAAACACACCAATCGGGGCGGTTTTCAATCATTTTTTCGATGCGATTTTGTCCCCAGCTTGGGATCCACTCAACCTTTTTGACTTCATTTAAGGCGCTATCACGCAAGCCTTTTTGATCCATAGCGATAAACCACTGCGGTGTTGCTCGGAATATAATCGGAGTTTTATGTCGCCAGCAATGTGGGTAACTGTGTAATAACGTTTTATGACACAATAATGCATGATGCTCTTCTAATACTTCAACAACACGATCATTGGCTTTAAAAACATGTAAACCAGCAAAAAACTCTGTATCGTCTCTAAATACGCCATTATCACCAACTGGGTTGGCGACTTCTAAATCATAACGTAAACCAACCGCGTAATCATCTTGACCATGCCCAGGCGCGGTATGAACACAACCCGTACCGGCATCAGTCGTTACATGATCGGCAACAATCGCCGGAACTGAAAACTTTAAAAACGGATGATTAAATTGTTTGAGTTCTAAATCAATTCCCGTACAAATAGCCAATGTTTTAAATTCTTCAATACCATAGCGTGCCATACAATCGGCAACTAAATCGGTTGCTAAAATAAGACGACGCTCACCGACTTGCACTAATGAATATTCTACTTTCGCAGCTAATGCCACGGCACGGTTAGCAGGTAGCGTCCAAGGCGTTGTGGTCCATATTACAATGGCAATGTCACCCTGCCCAAAATCATCGCTTTCAGCTTGGAAACAGTTAAGAACCTCTTGGTTATCTACCGCTGTAAAAACGACATCAATTGCGGGTGATTTTTTATCTTCATATTCCACTTCAGCCTCTGCTAATGCAGAACCACAATCGGTACACCAGTGCACAGGTTTCGAGCCCTTATGCAGATGCCCATTTTTAATGATTTTAGCCAGTGCGCGCACAATATTGGCTTCTGTTGAAAAATCCATAGTTAGATAAGGATTATCCCACTCGCCTAACACACCCAGACGTTTAAAATCTTTACGTTGCCCGTCAACTTGACGCGCGGCATATTCACGGCATTTTAGCCGAAACTCCGCTGCCGTTAATTTTTTACCCGGCTTACCATGTTTTTGCTCTACCTTTAATTCAATAGGCAGACCGTGGCAATCCCAACCAGGAATATAAGGCGCATCAAAATCAGACAGTGTTTTTGATTTGATAATAATATCTTTTAATATTTTATTAACAGAGTGACCAATATGAATATCGCCATTTGCATAGGGAGGGCCGTCATGCAGAATAAATGTTTTTTTACCTTTTTTAGCGCTGCGAATCTGTTGGTAAAGATCTTTGCTGTACCAATCTTTCAACATATTAGGTTCACGGTTAGCAAGGTTTGCGCGCATTGGGAAACCTGTTTTAGGTAAGTTTAACGTATCTTTATAGTCACTCATTTCAATTTTCCATTAGCATAAAGGTTTGATTACGATTTCTGTGCATGTCGTTGGTGCCACTCTTTGGCCAACGTTATATCTTTGTCTATCTGAATTTTTAGCTCTGCGAATGAGTCAAAACGGACTTCATCGCGTAATTTTTTTTCTAATACGACTTCCAATAGCGACCCATACAGATCGCCATAGAAGTCAAATAGATGCACTTCTAACTGCTGGCGAATGCCCTGTACGGTTGGCCGCTGCCCGATATTCGCCACGCCCTGATAGGTTTTATCATTAATACCGAGTATCGATACAACAAATACCCCGGAAACGGGTGAGACTCGACGCTTTAAAAGTAGGTTGGCAGTGGGTACACCAATCGTACGACCTAATTTTTGCCCGTGCCCAACACGCCCTGTTATGCTGTACTTTCTCCCCAGCATAAGCGCCGCTTGCTGCAATTCGCCAGTTGCGAGAAAATCACGAATACGACTACTACTGATGCGCTGTTGCTGTTGCAATAAACTGCGCGTATCGACGACTTCAAATCCGTACTTTTGACCGGCTTCCTGAAGCAACTTAAAGTCACCTTGGCGTTGATAACCAAAATGAAAGTCATCACCCACCACCAAAAATTTCACATCCAGTTTTTCAATTAATAACTCTTCAATAAAATCTTGCGCACTTAAATTGGCAAACTGGTGCGTAAATGAAATGCATAATAAACGATCTATCCCCTGTTTATCTAGCTGCACAAATTTATCACGCAAACGACTCAAACGTGCAGGGGCATTGTCCCCAGCAAAGAGCTCCTCGGGTTGAGGCTCAAAAATAAGAACCGTTGCCGGCACTTTTATCCGATTTGCTTCAACGAGTAAGCGCGACAGTACAGCGCTATGGCCCAGATGGATCCCATCGAAGTTACCGATACTCAAAACACAGCCACGATGCCCTGCTTTGATATTGTGAATGCCGCGCAATAATTCCATTATATTTAACTATTTATTCCGATAATAACCACTGATGGTTCCGATCACGTTTAATTAAAAGTGGTACTGATACATGACTTTAATATTACCAACGCCAGCAATAGTTCCATTTTTAAACTTAAATAGTCGCATCGAGAAGATAAAAGAGACGATTATATAGCAGAGTGAGCAACTAATCAGCCCTCATTTTAATCATTGTCGGCCGAAACTTTAAAATGATGGGGGCGTAAGCCAATCAATAGCAAGACCATGAAATAACCGATAACGGCAGCAGTAATCAAAGCAAACAGCTTTAAAGCTGCATCAAACAGAGCAAACTGTGCCCACTCACTCAGTGACGGATTAAATAGAGCGAGTCCGGCCGCCATCGTTAAGCCAGAGAAAACAATCCGAAGTAATACTGACAAACTGTTTTTTTGCACTTGATATACACCGCTGCGGTATAAGCCAAACCATAATAAACACGCGTTCAATGTAGCCGAAATAGTTGTTGCAATCGCCAGCCCCACATAGCCATAAGGGATGGCAAAAATAATATTTAACACCATATTGCTGAGCATCGCAATAATGCCATATTTAACTGGGGTTCGGGTATCCTGACGAGAGTAATATCCCGGCGCCAAGACCTTCACCATCATAAAACTCAGCAATCCACTTCCATAGGCCCATAAACTCATGGAAGCCATGGACACATCTTGCATGGCAAATTCACCACGCATAAATAAAACGCGTAGCATCGGCTCAGCTAACACAATCAAACCGAGCATTGCCGGAAAGCCTAAAAAACACACCATGCGAATACCCCAATCCAAGGTTTTAGCAAAATGATTGTTTTCTTGGGAAACATGGGATGCCGAGAGGCTAGGTAAAATAACAGTTGCAATAGCAATACCAAATAACCCCAGTGGGAATTCCAACAAGCGATCCGAGTAATATAACCAGCTAATCGACCCCGTTTGTAAAAAACTGGCGATCAAGGTATCAAGTAATAGATTAATTTGACTCACTGAAACACCGAATAACGCAGGAATCATTAAGGTTCTGATTTTAACAACACCGGGATGTTTCCAGTTCCAAGTAGGCTTGACCAGCAATTTTTCTTTGCGTAAAAATGGAATTTGAAATAAAAATTGAATCATGCCACCGATCAGCACCCCCATCGCCAAGCCAATTTCAGGTTGTGCTAAATGAGGAGAAACAAAAAGTGCACAACCAATAATGGCTATATTCAGAAATACGGGGGTAAAAGCAGCCACTGCAAATTTCCCTAATGTATTTAAAATAGCGCCAGAAAGGGCTGTAAAAGTGATAAACCAGAGGTAGGGAAAGGTGATTTTTAGCATCAATGAGGCGAGTTCAAATTTATAAGCCTCCTCACCACCATGCCACCACTCTAAAAACCAACCAAAACCAAATAGAGCCGTAATAACCGATGAGCCCAAGACCCCCAAAATAGTGATAACAGTAACAATCGTGCCTAATGTTCCCGACACAGCGGCAATTAGCGTTTTGATCTGATCGACTGACTTGGTTCTTTCATATTCAGTTAATACTGGTACAAACGCTTGAGCAAAGGCGCCCTCTGCAAATAAGCGACGTAAAAAATTAGGGATCTTATTGGCGAAAAAAAACAGATCGGCAGCGGCACCCGCGCCCATTAAATGAGCAATCACAATATCTCGAAGCAAACCTAACAGACGTGAAAGCAATGTCATTGAGCTAACAATTAGACCGGATTTTAATAATTTTCTACTCACAATCTACTTCCTAAATGAAATTTAGCAGTCAAAGCAATTTTCCCTGCACAGCCTAATGTGGTCAAATCGACCAGCGATAAAAAAAGATCCCTAATTATGCCCTATAAATAGCCACTAACTGCACTATCAATTTGCATCTACAAGCCTTTTGGGTATAAAATGCGCGCAGTTTAACCACCTGAATGATTTCTTACCAGTTTTTTCAGCGGTTACAAAGAAACCATTTGACAATATACGTGTTACAAGGCATATTCCTCGACCTTTGATTATCCCTTGTTATACAGAATTTAGGAGTTAAGGTCTTGGCTAATATCAAGTCTGCGAAAAAACGTGCTTTACAATCTGAAAAAAGCCGTAAACACAATGCAAGCCGTCGTACAATGACACGTACTTTCATTAAGAAAGTTGTTGTTGCTATCGAAGCGGGCAATAAAGAAGTTGCTACAGCTGAGTTTATTAAACTGCAATCAGTTTTAGATAGCTACGCTACTAAAGGCTTAATCAACAAAAATACAGCTGCTCGTAAGAAAAGCCGTCTTTCTGCTAAGATTAAAGAGCTTTAATTAACAATTGCTTTTAAGCCCAGAAAAAAACCGACTTTATGTCGGTTTTTTTGTGTTCTATTTTTGGCGATAAATCCTTATCAAATCCCCATACTAGATAACGCAATGATTAGGTCTTTAATTGCTTTACCAACAACCGGATTATTTTCTTCAAAAATAACCAGCTGTTGCAACAGTTTTTTATCACGAATAAGCTGCGCAGGATCGCGCGATTTTATCGCCTCTTGAAGTTGATCATGCACCTGTTTCAATTCACCTGCGGTGCATTCATCGGCAATCAGATCATTATCTAAAATTGCTGATAATTTTTTAAACTCGGACTTCACTTTTGTTATTGGCATACATACCTCGACTTATTATTTGCACTCTAATAAAATTGTAGTATTAAAATAAGCATTAAGATTTGGGTGGTTTACAATGATCATCAAGAATACGCGCTAAAGCAAGAAAAGCCACTACAAACAACACACTAATCAACATCAACCCGATCTTAAACCAACTTTGCTGAGAATAATATTGTAAATAGAGAGATGAAATAAAAATAGCGACTAACCAATAGGCAATACGAATCAAATATGCCCAGAAAGGATAAACACGATTGGTTAACCATAATTTTGCCATCTTTAAGCTCCTTTAATCGAAAAACTTAATACGTCATTAATGTGACTTTTCCCCATCGCCAGCATCAATAAACGATCAATGCCTAATGCAACGCCCGCACAATCAGGAAGATGCGGTAAACTGCTAATAAAGCGGTAATCAATAGGCATCGCCACAAGACCGCTCAGTTTACGTAAACGGTTATCGTCCTCAAAACGTCTTAACTGCTCGGCTGAATCACTCAACTCATTAAATCCATTGGCCAATTCAATGCCTTTATAATAAACCTCGAAACGTTCAGCAACACGTGGATCATGCTGCGATATTTTCGCCAGAGCCGCTTGCGAAGCAGGGAAATTATAGATAAAACAAGGTGCATGCAAGGCAATAACGGGCTCAATGGCGACACAAAATAGCAGCTGTAAAATCGTATCACGATTTTCTTCTGCGCTTAAAACATCACCGAGATCCAATGACGCGCCAGCTTCTTTGAGCTCTGCAATTGAAGCCTCTAATGGATCAACCGCTAAGACTTCTAAAAAAGCATCTTGATAGGTACAGCGGCGAGCGCTTTCACTGCACAGGACAAGTTGCAATAGTTGGTCCATCTCATCCATTAATAAAAAATGGTCAAAGCCGACCTGATACCACTCTAGTAAGCTAAATTCTGGATTATGATAGCGTCCGGACTCCTCATTACGAAATACCTTACTAATTTGAAAAATAGAACCACTTCCGGCGGACAATAGACGCTTCATATGAAACTCAGGTGACGTTTGCAGATAGAGAGACACACCTAACTGGCTCGGTTTTGCTGATGATATTTGCGGTCCAATAAAAGAGGTTTTAAAACAGGAAAGATGAATATCTGTCACAGCGGCTTGACTTAATGTCGGCGTTTCGACCTCTAATAATCCCCTATCAATAAAAAATTGGCGAATCGTTTGTATTATTTTCGCCCTTTTTCGCAATTGTTGTAAATTTGCGCTTGGTAACCAATCCATAAGATCTCCTTTTATGGCCAGTTTACCCAATATTTTTTTCCCGGGAAATAAAAACAACGTTAATCTTCCATTAACCTCTTTGAGCAACGCCATATACCTTTGCTATAATATTGAGAAACCTTACTTTTCTCACGGAATTACAAGAAAATACTGATACACTTAATTATTCATAAATTGTTTATGGGAGAAAAGGTGTGCAGATAATTAAAACAGATGTCGCTATTGTTGGCGCTGGCGGCTCAGGTCTACGGGCCGCGATTGAAATTGCAGAAAATTACCCTGATTTAGAGATAGCATTAATATCTAAAGTCTACCCTATGCGCAGTCATACGGTTGCAGCCGAAGGTGGCGCTGCTGGCGTTGCGCAAGATCATGATTCACTTGATAACCATTTTGACGATACCGTTTCCGGCGGCGACTGGTTATGTGAACAAGATGTCGTACAGTATTTTGTTGAAAATGCGGCCAAACAACTCACTCAGCTTGAGCATTGGGGCTGCCCATGGAGCCGTAAAGAAGATGGCACTGTTAACGTACGCGCATTCGGCGGAATGAAAATAGAACGCACTTGGTTTGCCGCTGATAAAAGTGGTTTCCATATTTTGCATACGCTCTTTCAGACCTCCCTACAGCATCCAAAAATCACCCGCTTTGATGAGCATTTTTGCTTAGATCTACTCGTTGAAGATGGCAAAGTTCAAGGTGTTTTAATACTCGATATTGCTGAAGGTGAAACAAAACTTATTCAGGCGAAATCAGTGATCATGGCCACTGGCGGAGCTGGACGAGTTTATAGTTATAATACCAATGGCGGTATTGTGACTGGCGATGGCATGTCACTTGCGTACCGCCACGGGGTTCCTCTGCGAGATATGGAGTTTGTGCAATACCATCCAACCGGTTTACCTGGTAGCGGTATTTTAATGACTGAAGGTTGCCGTGGTGAAGGCGGTATTTTATTAAATAAAAATGGCTACCGTTATTTACAAGATTACGGTTTAGGCCCAGAAGTTCCCATTGGACAGACTAAAAACAAGTATATGGAACTTGGTCCACGCGACAAAATCAGCCAGTGTTTCTGGCAAGAACAACAAAAAGGTAATGTAATTAAAGGCCCTCGTGGTGATGTTGTATACCTTGATCTTCGCCACCTTGGTGAAAAACTAATTAATGAACGTCTGCCCTTTATCCGCGAGCTTTCTAAAGCCTATGTGGGTGTTGATCCGGTTTATGATCCCATCCCAGTGCGCCCGACCGTTCATTACACCATGGGCGGAATAGAAACCGATGCAAAAACAGCGACTAAACTTGCTGGTTTATATGCCGTTGGCGAGTGTGCTTCAATTGGTTTACATGGCGCCAACCGGTTAGGCTCAAACTCATTGACTGAGCTTGCCGTCTTTGGGCAGTTAGCTGGACAGGAAGCCGCAAATTACGCGCGCAACACTAAACATGAAAAACTAACCCCTTTAAGAAAACAGGCCGAGGCGATTCTCCAACGTACGGAAGCCTTGTTACATAGTCAAGGTACCGAAAAGATGGCGGATATTCGTCAAGAAATGGGTGACAGCATGGAGGAGGGAGTGGGTATTTATCGCACTCAAGCATCGATGCAAAAAACCATTGATAAACTGGCTGAACTCAAACAACGCTATAAAAACATTCAAATCAATGATAAATCGAGTGTTTTTAATACTGAGTTTCTATACGCGATTGAACTGGGCTATCTACTTGATACCGCAGAAGCGATGGCACACAGTGCAATTTCACGAGAAGAGTCACGCGGCTCTCATCAACGCATTGACGGCTTCGAAAAACGCGATGATAAGAAGTTTTTAAAGCACTCACTGGCTTATTATCAAAGTGATAAAGCACCAAAAATAGATTATTCATCTGTAACCATCACCAAAAGCCAACCCGCAGAAAGGGCCTATGGTGCCGCCGGTGAAAAAGCACATGCGCAGGAGAAAGCTGAATGAGTGAATTAACCGTTGAGATTGATATTCTACGTTACCGTCCAGAGCTGGATAGTGAACCCTTCACGCAGACTTTTGAGGTGCCTTATACGCCTGAACTGTCGGTTTTAGAAGCACTGCAGTATATTAAAGATCACCTCGATAGCAGTATCAGTTTCCGCTGGTCCTGCCGTATGGCGATTTGTGGTAGTTGCGGCATGATGGTTAACGGTGTACCCAAATTGGGCTGTAAAGTGTTTCTGCGTGATTATTATCCAAAAAAAGTTAGCTTGGAGCCCTTAGCTAATTTTCCTATTGAACGTGATCTTGTAGTCGTGATGGATGATTTTATCCAAAAATTAGAATCTGTTAAGCCCTACATCATCCCAGGAGAAAATAAATGTTTATCTGAAGGACCATATCAACAAACCCCCGAGCAGATGGCAAAATACAAACAGTATTCAATGTGTATCAATTGTGGTCTTTGTTACGCGGCTTGTCCGCAATATGCCTTAGATAAAAAGTTTACAGGTCCTGCTGCATTGGCATTACTGGCGCGTTACAATCGAGACAGCCGAGACAATGGCGAAGCACAGCGAATGAAAATAGTGAATCAAGAGGAAGGTGTTTGGGGCTGTACCTTTGTTGGCTATTGCTCAGTTGTTTGCCCAAAAGATGTTGATCCTGCGGCAGCAATTCAGCTACTCAAAGTTGAAAGTAGTAAAGATTACCTGATTGGCATGTTTAAACCAGATTAAGGTGGCTGCGATAGTCAGGTTAACTTTTCCTAGCTCAGCAGCTGTTAAGCACCGTAGATAACAAGGAGTAAATAATGAGTAAACGCAACCCCTACATACGCAAACTGCCAATGGATTGGTGGATGAAACAACTGTTTTATACCAAATATATGATCCGAGAAGGCAGCAGTGTTTTCGTTACCCTATACAGTTTAATTTTAGCTTGGGGTGTATTCCGCCTGAGCCAAGGCGAAGTCGCTTTTAATGGTTGGCTTGATGCACTGCAGAGCCCATTTGCCATTCTCCTGCATATTATTATGCTGATATTGG
Organism: Psychromonas antarctica; assembly: GCF_022267535.1. GTDB lineage: Bacteria > Pseudomonadota > Gammaproteobacteria > Enterobacterales > Psychromonadaceae > Psychromonas > Psychromonas antarctica. Next base: position 7,409 of record NZ_JAHNZV010000048.1, on the reverse strand, counting down.
CTTTATACCATACCATCACTTGGTTCTCTTTGGCCCCCAAAGCGGCTGATTTATGGGTGAAAGGTAAAAAGCTTGATGAGAAAGTGATTATCGCAGCCCATTACTGCACATTTGTTGTAGTAACTGTTTTTTGCCTATTGATTATTACCTTATAAAAGGAGGTTGGCGATGCCTAACAATACAGAAAAGACCTATGTACGCTCTCATGAACCTGTTTTTTGGGGGTTATTTGGTGCAGGAGGGATGCTAACAGCCTTTTTCACACCTGTTATGATCTTAATTACTGGCCTACTAATTCCACTTGGGATTATAGATAAGCAACATTTTAGCTATGAAAAAATAAATGCTTTTGCCACCAGTTGGTACGGCGCCGCCATTGTGCTAGTGCTAGTTGCATTGCCATTGTGGCATACCCTACATCGCATTTTCCATGGCTTACATGATCTCGGTGTTCATCGTGGACGTGATTGGCAACAGGTGATCTGTTACGGTTTTGCCTTTGCCGTCAGCGTTTTTGTTTTCACATTACTGCTACAGATGTTTTAATTGCCAAATATAAAAAACCCAGTCAACAATTACTGGGTTTTTTATATATCCATTCTCATTCAACATGAAAAATCAGCATTTTTGATTGCTAATGGGTATAACCTTAATAAACTGCGATAGTTATTTTTTCACACGACCCACATATTCGGCACTGCGCGTATCGACCTTAACCACTTCACCTATTTGAATAAACAGAGGTACACGAATAACTGCTCCAGTGGCAAGTGTTGCAGGTTTACCACCGGTTCCAGCAGTGTCTCCTTTCAGGCCAGGGTCCGTTTCGGTTACTTCAACCTCTACAAAGTTTGGCGCAGTCACCGCAATAGGGTTACCATCCCAAGTGGTAATAGTACAGATATCCTGTTCTATGAGCCATTTAGCCATATCCCCAACGGCTTTTTCATCCGCTGCTATTTGCTCAAAGGTTTCATTATTCATAAAATGAAAAAACTCACCATCGTTGTAAAGGAAAGCCAGATCAATTTCCATTACATCAGCAGACTCTACAGACTCACCGGATTTGAATGTTTTTTCTATTACTTTACCCGATAATAATTTACGAATCTTAACACGGCTAAACGCCTGCCCTTTCCCTGGCTTCACAAATTCATTTTCGATAATTGTACAAGGCTCTTTATCAAGCATGATTTTTAGACCGGTCTTGAATTCACTGGTATTATACGTTCCCATATTAACCTCTATAATCTGATTTTAAAAATGACAAAAATAATTACTGTGGATAATACAGTCCAGTTGGCAACTTGGCAAAAGGAACTCGCGAATGCAGTGAAAAATCCATTACAACTTCTGCAATTATTGGATATATCACCAGAAAGTCTGCCATTAAGTTCACTAGCGCGTAAAAAATTCCCTATGTTAGTCCCCCTGCCATTTGTACAAAAAATGAAAAAAGGGGATATTCACGATCCGTTATTAAAGCAGGTGCTGCCCGTTGAAGGTGAAGAGTTAACCAGTGAAGGTTATAGCTTAGATCCTCTACAAGAGCATGATAACGAGATCCCCGGTTTATTGCATAAATACAAAAGTCGCGTATTGCTGATATTAAAGTCTGGCTGTGCAGTGAACTGCCGCTACTGCTTCAGACGCCACTTTCCCTATCAAGACAACAATATTAATAAAAAACAATTACAGGAAATTATCACTTATATTAAAGCACATCCCGATGTGAACGAGGTCATTTTAAGTGGTGGTGATCCATTAATGAGTAAAGATGACTTTTTGCAGTATTTACTTGACCAATTAACACTTATTCCGCAGTTAACGCGTTTGCGCATTCACTCTCGCCTTCCTGTTGTTATTCCCACTAGAATAACCGAAGCATTATGCGCTATGCTTAAAAAATGTCGCTTACAAGTCGTTTTTGTTTTACATATCAACCATGCCAATGAGATAGATAATACATTTAGGGAGGCGATGTTAAAACTGCATCAAGCAGGGATTCAGCTTCTCAACCAAAGTGTATTATTAAAAGGGGTGAATGACAGCAGCAACGCTTTAATAGGACTTAGCGAAGCACTATTTAGTGCGAATATATTACCCTATTACTTGTTCTTATTAGATAAGGTGCAAGGAGCACAGCATTTTGATCTACAAGAAAAAGATGCACAGTTATTGGTCAAAGAGATGAGCATCGCTTTACCAGGGTATTTAGTGCCCAAATTAAGTCGAGAAATTGCGGGTCAGAAAAGAAAAACCATCATTAATTCTATATAATTAAAGTCTTATTGCAGTTCTACTCATTAAATGAATAGATAATGAGTAGATTGAGTATCAGCATCAAATAGGAAGAAAAATGAGCAAAGAAAATGTACTTAAGCAGTTACAAGAAAATTTAAAACTTATTTACCACAAAGCCGTTGATGCGGACAAACAGCTGAGCTTATTACGCCAACAACAAAAAACAGGTTTTACACAGATATTTAACCGCGATAGCGCTTTTAAAAATCATTCCATTACATTTTTACCTTACGTAGAAGAGTTAGCGGCTGATCTACAAGAAATTCAGACAGATAATGAAACGCATTACAAAATACTTCTGCCCTCCATTATTGTCAAAATTGAACTTCTTTTTAAAATGTTGGAATCCTTTAAAGCCAATACAAAAGAGTAAAGGCGAATATCATGCGTGACTACACTTAGTTGTGATCACGCAAAATCATTGACTGGATCTAATGCCGAGCAACTCCGCTATGATTCGCTTACCGCTTCCTTTGACTTCTCGGACGGAAAAGCAAAAGCGTGCAAACCTTGCTGCACAAGCTCATAGGTTTTACTGATGTTATCGCCAATATCTCCTTCTAGTACTTTTAATCCACCAAGTATATCTCGAGCTTCACCAAAACCTTGATCAATTCCTTGGCTGATAATATCAACGAAAGCAGTTAACGATTCCTGCTCTCCCATGTCAGGATGCTGTTCTCGGTAAGAGCCCAAGAACTGGGTACTAAAAGAAACAATACGCTCGGCAGTGGCTTCTGGACTAAAATCAATCGCAGACTGATAAGCATCCTCAGCAGTGGTTTCCACGCCCATCTCTTTCAATGCATCATTTATCCCTTGCAACGCAGTTTTCAATAGCAATGATTGCGGCTGGCCAGCGATAGTTTCATTGAATTTTATGGCGGATTCCAAAATAGACGCGTTAAGCTGTTTTTTGTTCATCACGGGAATAGAATCGGATATTTTTTTTTCATGGGCAAGTTCGGATACCTGCTGACCGACTGGGCCGCTCTCTTTTTTATCAGCCGCCTTTGCTAAGGTACGAACATCTTGACTAAAAGACGCATTGGGCTTGATTGATGAATCCATAATCTCTACCTCTGTTTATCTAAAGTACATATAGAAGAGTATCGGCTTTATCCGGGAAAACTAAAGCCTTAATTGTATTTTTTTTATACAAAAGGATACTTAATTCAGTGGAGGCTATCTCTTACAAAGTCGCGCCCCAATAAAAATTAAGTAGGTGCAGTAAAACATAAAAATTTACGCCAAAAAAAACCTGCAAAGTTGCAGGCTTTTTATAAAAAAATCGATTAACTTATACGTTCAAACAGTAAATCCCAGACTCCATGCCCCAGTTTATTACCGCGATTCTCAAACTTGGTCAGAGGTCGCCATTCAGGCCGTTCAGCATAGTCACCCGATTCACTGAGATTTTTAAAATCAGTGGCGGCTTGTAATACACTTAACATATGCTCTGCATAGTTTTCCCAATCAGTCGCCATATGAATAACCCCACCGATCGCGAGTTTATGGCGCATATTTTCAATAAAGGCGGGCTGTACAATACGGCGTTTATTATGACGCGCTTTATGCCATGGATCAGGAAAATAGAGTTGAAATGTCGCTAAACTTTTTTCCGGGATCATATGCGCTAAGACTTCTACTGCATCATGATTCATCACGCGCAGATTAGTCACCCCCTGCTCACCAGCATCCGCTAAGCAAGCGCCAACACCAGGCCCATGCACTTCAATAGCGAAGAAGTTCTTCTCTGGAGAATTCTTCGCCATTTCAATAAGCGATTTCCCCATACCAAACCCAATTTCTAAAACCACAGGAGCTTCGCGACCAAATAGCACGTTAAAATCAAGCAATTTGTCGCTATAATCAACCCCCATAGTCGGCCATAAGTTTTCAATAGCGGTAGATTGACGATTAGTCATGCGCCCTTCACGTTTTACAAAGGAGCGAATTTTACGCATATACTTATTTTCACTAGGGCCATCAGCATCTTCAATTGCGACTAAATTTTCTTGATCTGTCATTTATCTACCTTAGTTGTTCTGTAATTGCTGTACACATTAAATATCCCTGCATTATGCAACGTTATATTTTTTGTGCAACTCTGCTATGCTCACTTATCATAAAAATGGCCCTTAAATAATAAAGAGTTTGTTTTGAATCAAAATGATTTTAGTCAGCGAATAATTCAATGGCAACGAGAATATGGCCGTAAAACGCTACCTTGGCAACAAGATAAGAATCTTTATAAAACCTGGATCAGTGAGGTTATGCTCCAGCAGACACAGGTTGCGACGGTGATCCCCTATTTTATTAAATTTATGCGTTCTTTTCCGACCATTACCTACCTTGCCAATGCCCCATTAGATGAAGTTTTACATCACTGGACGGGATTAGGTTATTACGCTAGAGCGCGAAATTTACATAAAGCAGCACAATTCATAAGAGACCATTTTCAGGGCGAATTTCCACAAGAGTTTCAACAACTACTCGATTTGCCCGGAATAGGCCGTTCAACAGCTGGTGCCATCTTATCTTTAACCTTATCTAAAAATTTCGCCATTCTGGACGGTAATGTTAAACGGGTATTAACTCGTCATCAAGCCATTGAAGGTTGGACTGGAGAAAAACAGATTGAAAATAAACTATGGGCTCTTGCTGAAAAAGTAACACCAGAAAAAAATACTGATATTTTTAACCAAGCCATGATGGACATGGGTGCGATGCTTTGCACTAGGAGTAACCCTAAATGTGGCGAGTGCCCCATTAGTAACGATTGTTTGGCATTAAAGCAGAACACGGTAAAGATGTACCCGACACCTAAAGCGAAGAAAAAAATCCCAGTAAAACACGCTTTTATGTTGATACTCTCGCAGAAAATGCAAAACAGGCGGATAATACAATTAAAGCAGCGCCCTCCTGTCGGAATATGGGGTGGTTTATGGTGTTTTTCGGAGTTTGAAAGTTTAGAATTATGCCAGCAAACATTAGACACAGATGGAATTGAAAATTACCAACAAACGCTATTGCCCATGTTTCGTCATACTTTCAGCCATTTTCATTTTGATATTTCACCTGTTCTAATTGAAGTTGAACATTTTGGCAACGTTCAAGGGGTGGAAGAAAGTAATACACTTTGGTATGACTTACAACATCCACAAAAAATTGGACTTGCAGCCGCCACCAAAAAAATATTAAGTACTGTTGATAAAATTAAAAATAAAGGATAAAGAAATGTCTAGAAATATATTTTGTAGTTACTTAAAAAAAGAAGCTCCAGGTTTGCCTTTCCAACTTATTCCCGGTGAATTAGGTAAGCGTATTTTCGATAATATCAGCCAAGAAGCTTGGAATGAATGGCAGAAAAAACAGACGATGTTGATCAATGAAAAAAAATTAAATCTAATGCAACTTGAAGACAGAAAGTTCATTGAGCAAACAATGATTGCTTATCTGTTTGAGAACAAAGATGTAGATATTGAAGGTTACACGCCAAAAAAATAAATCAACAAAATGCTCTCAGCTCATAAATAAAGCAGATAATGACTAAACTACAGGCAAACAGAGAGAAAATAGGATAAATTTTAAAAAAGGGGTTGACGATAGAAGCGAAAATCTATTTAATACGCCTCGTTCCGCTTCGTTAGCTCAGTCGGTAGAGCAGAGGATTGAAAATCCTCGTGTCCTTGGTTCAATTCCGAGACGAAGCACCATATTATAGCTTATTGATGAATATATCGATAAGTTGAGGTGAATAACCTCGGTGCACATGCACACGTTTTCGTGTGCCGACTTAGCTCAGTCGGTAGAGCAACTGACTTGTAATCAGTAGGTCACCAGTTCGATTCCGGTAGTCGGCACCATTCATTTCTCTTTATTTTCAAAGAGACTTGTTTTAAAGTTTTTGCTTCGTTAGCTCAGTCGGTAGAGCAGAGGATTGAAAATCCTCGTGTCCTTGGTTCAATTCCGAGACGAAGCACCATCACAAACAAAAAACCGCAACATGTAAATGTTTGCGGTTTTTTTGTATCTATTGAAAAACTTTCGGTCTGTGATTTAGCTTTTGCTCAATAGATAGAAGCGTCTTCTATGCCTGCCCGCATGTTGAATTGATTGAATGGCTGGATTAAAGCAAATCAAGCATTTTAAGACAGAAAAACAGGTAATGCATGTAATGCCAAGCCCTAATATAAAAAGTTCGCTAGCAGCTCTATTTTTGCGGTATATAGGATAAGCTGAGTATTGGATCTATTAGCAACTCCATTAATTAGTCCCCCCTATTTATCCAATCTCTTGAGCAAAGTTTCTTCCCGCTATTTACGCCACTGATAAAAAAATTCTAGGCACGGCTAGATTCATTAACTATATCTTGGTAACCATCAAAACAACGATTAGCTAATTCATTTTGCCTCAACCATGACCAAACTTGCTCAATAGGGTTTAACTCGGGTGAGTAAGGAGGAAACTTAATGAGTGTTATGTTCGAAAATTCTTCTCATAAATACTCCTGATGCCACGCAGCACCATCTACAATAATAACGGCATGTTGCCCTGCCTCCGTACGTTCAGAGATTGATTGTAGATGCTTTCTCATTATGTCGATATCAATATACGCTGCAATTAAGGCTTCTGCAGCACCGGTGGCGGGTCATACGGCAGCAAATAGATGAGCATATTCAAATTATTGTATTTAACCGCTTGTGGACGCGTACCTTTTTCTGCCCAAAGGCGCGTTGTTGTATTTTGTTGAGCAAATCTAGCCTCGTCTTGAAACCAAACGTCAACGAGATCGAGTAATATATGGCAGGGGATCTTAAAGATCGTTTTTATTTTGAATTTTTTTAAACGTTTCCTGAACAGCTTTCGATTGCTTTGGGTGCCAAGAACGACTCGTTATCCACGAAAATTTTAGCTGATGAAGCAAGCGATAAATATTTTTTAATTTATACTCAACGGAAAATTCATCCTGAATGTAATTAACCTGAATTCTGGATAACAGAATAAAAAATTGAACTAAATGCCCACCAAGCGATCAGATCTTTCGACCAAGAAACGATTTGAAAGCAAACAAGGTGGGCATATGAATAACTTAGTGGAAT
>NZ_JAHNZV010000047.1 GCF_022267535.1 Psychromonas antarctica | reverse complement strand
GCTCTACCAACTGAGCTACATCCGCCACTAAACTTTTAAAATGGTGCGCCCTACAGGGCTCGAACCTGTGGCCTACGGCTTAGAAGGCCGTTGCTCTATCCAACTGAGCTAAGGGCGCGAAGTTGGTTTATAAAACTATAACATATAAAAATATGTTTTAAAATTTGGTCGGTGATAAAGGATTCGAACCTTTGACCCCCTGGTCCCAAACCAGGTGCGCTACCAAGCTGCGCTAATCACCGAATGTTTTTTAGGGATTAAATTGTTGTATCTTCCGGGGGAATCCCCTGGTCCAACTCTTTGTTACCCATCGGAGGTGCGCTACCAAGCTGCGCTAATCACCGAATGTTTTTTAGGGATTAAATTGTTGTATCCTCCGGGGGAATCCCCTGGACCAACTCTTTGTTACCCATCGGAGGTGCGCCACTAAGCTGCGCTAATCACCGAGTCATTGCAAGCTGTTCAGCCCTGTCAACGGGGCGAGATAATACGTAGTTGTAGTGAATGCGTCAATTGATTTTTGTGAATAATTGTTTGGATGCCGATTTATTAAACGTATTACGTCATTGTGCATATCCTGCATCTACTTCTGTTTGTTTTCTATCTGGCCAAGAGCAATTATGCGTTGCACTTTAAACAGATGTTGACCTAATAGAAGGGCTGCAACGGTTAAGCCTGCATTAAGACCTATCCAAAATCCTTTTGCCCCCAGTGGTTCGACAATCAAATCTGTTATGCCTAGAAGATAACCTACAGGTAAACCAACAAGCCAGTAGGCAACAAATGTGCGGGCGAAAATTGCGTTCATCTCTTTATAACCACGCAACGCGCCAGCCGCAACAACTTGGATCGAATCGACACATTGGTACATACCAGAGAGTAGTAATAAGATAACGGCTAAAGCGATCACTTCCTGATTATCAGTATACAGCTGGGCAATATTTTCTTTAAAGATAACCGTTAATAGTGCTGTTATAATTGATAAACCGAGACCGACGGTTAACCCCGCATAAGTCGCATTTTTAGCTCCTTTATGATTGCAACTACCGCGGTTAAAACCCACTCGAATACTCACTGCATTGGAGATACTCATCGGCAGCATAAACACCATGCTTGAAAAATTAATGGCAATTTGATGCGCCGCGATAACCACTGCACCGAGTGGTGCAATTAATACTGCTATCCCAGCAAATATCGTTACTTCAAAAAACAGCGCGATAGCAACGGGGAGGCCGAGTTTGAAAATAGCACTTAGTTGCGCAGCATCAGGTGCAGTAATCGTTTTGAATAGGGGATAGTAATTGAGTTTTTTAGTCTTCAGCACATAGACAATGAGCATCAATAACATCAGCCAATACACAAGGGTCGTAGCGATGCCACAGCCAACGCCTCCCAGTGCTGGGGCCCCGAACTTTCCGTAGACAAAAACCCAATTAAGTGGAATGTTGACTAATAAGCCAATAAAACCGATTACCATTGCCGGTTTAGTAAGCGATAAACCTTCAACGTAATTACGCAACGCCTGAAATAATAAAAACGCAGGTACTGCGACCAATACCGCATATAAATAATGGGTGGTGATTTCTTTTAGTGCAGGCTCAATATCCATTAAGTTAACCATATAACCCGCGTTATATAATACTAATGATATTGGTACAGTAAGCAGTAACGCAAGATATAAACCTTGCTGACCTGTGCGCGGTATTTTATCTGAATCATTTGCGCCATGCGCCTGTGCTATCAGGGGAATAAGCGCCATTAATACGCCAACGCCAAAAAGGATACAGGGTAGCCAGATACTGGCCGCAATGGCAACGGCTGCCATATCGTTTGAACTTACCCCTCCAGCCATAACGGTATCAACAAACCCCATGGCTGTTTGCGTGAACTGCGCAATAAAAATGGGGAGGCTTAATTTGAATACTTTATAGATTTCTTGACGATAAGTCACAAGGGATCCAACTGAATATTAATGTGCAAATAAAAATCTGTTTATACGCACTAGAGGGCTATATTGCAATGCTATTTGTAATGTTAAAATACACATTGTATTTAACTAGATAGTAAATAAATTTAACGAGTTGAGCGATAAGGGATAGCAATCGTCACCTCTTCTTGTATATTAGCTTAATTTCGTTTCATTCGTTCAAATAAAGGCATATAAAAAATGAGCCAAGTTACCCCTATTACGGAAGTTTTTGAAGCAAAACCACAAGAAAAACTTCTTTCAGAGTATCGCGTTGCAGAGTTTACTGTAAGCACCTTAGATCTTGAATTCGACCTGTTCGATAACAATACACTGGTTAAAGCGACCAGTGAGGTGCAGCGCACGAGTAAACACAGCGAACCACTTTTTTTATTTGGAGAACAACTGAAATTAGTTGCCTTGATGGTTGATAATCGTGATTATTCTGACTATCAGTTAGTGGAAGGGGGGATACTAATTCATAATTTACCAGATCAATTTACATTACAAATTACTACCGAAATCAATCCACAAAGTAATAAAGCGTTTGAAGGTTTGTATAAATCAGGTGATGCATTTTGTACTCAGTGTGAAGCAGAAGGCTTTCGCCGTATCACTTATTATTTAGACAGACCTGATGTGATGGCAAAATTTACGACTAAAATTAGTGCGGATAAAACACTTTATCCTGCGCTTTTATCGAATGGTAATCTTGTTGCACAAGGAGAGTTAGATAACGGTCGTCATTGGGTGAGCTGGGCAGATCCTTTTCCGAAACCTGCTTATTTATTTGCGCTGGTTGCGGGTAAGTTTGATTGTCTAAAAGACACTTTTACCACCAAAAGTGGCAAAAAAGTGGCTTTAGAGTTATTTGTTGATATCGGTAATTTAGATAAAACCGCACATGCGATGTTATCACTGAAAAATGCCATGAAGTGGGATGAACAACGTTTTAATCTAGAATATGATCTCGATATTTATATGATTGTCGCGGTCGATTTTTTCAATATGGGCGCGATGGAAAATAAAGGCTTAAACATTTTTAATTCTAAGTTTGTGTTAGCCAATGCACAAAGTGCGACTGATCAAGATTATTTGGGCATTGAAGCGGTGATTGGCCATGAATATTTTCATAATTGGACTGGCAATCGTATTACTTGTCGAGATTGGTTCCAGTTAAGCCTTAAAGAGGGGTTAACTGTTTTCCGCGATCAAGAATTCAGTTCTGATTTAGGCAGTCGGCCTGTTAATCGAATCGCTAATGTTAAAATCATGCGTAACAATCAATTTGCAGAGGATGCTGGCCCAATGTCGCATCCTATCCGCCCCGAATCTGTGATGGAAATGAATAACTTTTATACGCTGACGGTTTATGACAAAGGAGCGGAAGTGATCCGCATGATACATACATTGTTAGGGGAGGCTAAGTTCCAACAAGGTATGCAATTATATGTGCAACGATTTGATGGGCAAGCGGTCACTTGCGATGATTTTGTGGCTGCGATGCAAGATGCTAGCGGTATCGATTTGACTCTATTTAAGCGTTGGTATTCGCAATCGGGTACGCCGCAAGTGAATGTCTCTGATTATTTTGATTCCACACAGAACAGTTACCAAATTACCTTTAAGCAAAAAAGCTTAGCCACAGCAGATCAGAAAAACAAACAGGTTCTCCATATTCCCGTTAATTTAGAGTTGCTCGATGGAGATGGCAATGCCTTTGATTTAGGTAATGGTCGTCGCCACCAAGTATTGAGCTTAACGCAAAAAGAACAAACCTTTGTGTATAAAAACATTGCAACAAAACCTGTGCCATCTCTGTTTCGTGACTTTTCTGCGCCGGTTAAATATCAATACGCATACAGCGATCCGCAATTGCTACATTTAATCCATTTTGCCAGTGATGATTTTTCTCGTTGGGATGCAGGACAAATGTTATTTAATAAATACCTGCTTATTAATGTATTACAGAAAAAATCTAATCAGAAGATGGCGTTGCCACCGGTATTTATAGAGGCGTTTAGATCTGTCTTGATTAGCGATGATTTAGATCCCGCATTGATAACCGATATGTTTGAGTTTGTCAGTGAAGCGGGCGCGATGGAGTTATTTGAATGCGTTGATATCGAAGCTTTGCATCATGCACGTGAATTTATGCTTGAACAGCTCGCTATTGAATTAAAAGATGAATTTGTGTCGGCTTATCAAAATCATCAAGTGACGGGCGACTATCAACCTGTCAGTGCGGATATTGCAAATCGCAAATTGGCTAATTTAGCGCTACTTTTTATCAGCAGAGCAGATCCGTTAGCGGCTAACAAACTGGTGATTACGCAGATCCAGCAGAGTGATAATATGACCGACCATTTGGGTGCGCTATTGGCAGCAAACCGTGGCCAGCTAGATTGTCGTGATAAGGTGATGAGCGATTTTGAAGACAAATGGCATCACAATGGTTTGGTGATGGATAAATGGTTCAGTTTGCAAGCGACATCACTTGATAGCGCAGTACTTAGCAATATTAAGGCTCTTTTCCAGCATCGTAGTTTTGATTTTAGTAACCCTAACCGTTTACGTGCACTAGTGGGCGCTTTTGTACAGAATAACCCTTATTATTTTCATGCCAGTGATGGCAGTGGTTATCAGTTTTTAACAGAGCAATTGATCAAGCTCAATGAGCAGAACCCGCAAGTTGCATCGCGACTAATCACTCCTCTTATTCAATTCAAGCGTTTAGACGAGCATCGTAAACAATTAATCAAGGAACAACTCAATCGCTTACTACAACTTGACAATCTAGCATTAGATCTTTTTGAAAAGGTGAGTAAAGCACTGACACAATAAGTATTCCCTATTAGCGTGATCTGATTAGCCTTTCTGATAATTCAGCAAGGCTTTTTTTTTATGGCATGATCTAATGCCGGTTTTGAGTAAGAGAGTTTGCGCATACTGACTACACTATCTATTTGAATCACTTGTTATTAATAATCAGAGCTGCGATGAAAAAAATTCAACTAAAGTATATTTTACCCATTGTCATTCCTTTATTCATTTTGTTATTGCCGGTTACCAGTTTTGGTATCGCGCAAATGACGTTAGTGGAACAGCGAATCATAGCCATTTTTGTGATGGCAACCTTGTGTTGGATTTTAGAGCCGATCCCAATTTATGCAACGTCAGTGTTAATTATAGTTTTAGAGCTATTATTAGTCTCTGATAAAGGGCTGTGGTTTACCCAGGTAGCGTCTCCAGACCTCGGGCATTTGATCAGCTATCAAATGATCATGGCCACCTTTGCCTCTCCAATTATCATGCTTTTTTTAGGGGGATTCTTTTTGGCCATTGCGGCGACTAAATATCGTTTAGATGTCAACTTAGCACGTGTATTACTTAAACCTTTTGGGCGAAATCCAAAATTTGTGATGTTAGGTTTAATGATTATTACAGCCATTTTTTCGATGTTTATGAGTAATACAGCAACGACAGCCATGATGCTGTCAATCTTAACGCCGGTGATTGCCCTGTTCAGTAAAAAAGATCTCGGGCGGGTGGCTTTTGCTTTGTCGGTACCCGTTGCTGCTAATATAGGTGGTATAGGCACGCCTATCGGTACGCCTCCAAATGCAGTCGCATTGAAATATCTGACCGCAGAAAACAGTATCAGTTTTGCTGGTTGGATGGCCTTCGGTGTACCGTTTGTTGTGGTGATGTTATTTATCGCATGGTTATTACTGACCACGTTGTTTCCCGCCACAATCAAGGAAATCAACCTCAATATCAAAGGACGTTTTTTAAAAACTCCGAAAGCTATTACTGTTTATATCACTTTTGTGGTGACTATTTTATTATGGTTGATGGGCGGGGTGCATGGCATGAATGCTTATGTGGTTGCCATGATTCCTGTCGCTGTCTTTTCGATGTTTAAAATTATCACCAAAGAAGATTTAAAGAAAATATCGTGGGATGTTTTATGGCTAGTCTCTGGTGGTATTGCATTAGGCGTTGGCTTGGATAAGTCGGGTTTTGCCGCTAATGCAATTAACGCGATACCGTTTGCTGATTTTCATCCGTTGCTTTTAATTGTGGGTGCTTCTGTATTGTGTTTATTAATGGCTAATTTTATGTCGCATACCGCTTCCGCCAATTTATTGCTGCCATTAGTTGCTGCATTAGGGGCTTCAATGCATTCGCTATTGCCCTATGGTGGGGAAGTCGTTTTGATTCTTGCCGTGACGTTCGCAGCATCGTTAGGGATGTCTTTGCCTATTAGTACACCTCCGAATGCACTTGCTTATGCATCCGGTCACGTTGAAACTAAGCAGATGGCAAAGGTAGGGATTGCGCTCGGTATCATTGGGCTACTAATCACTTATGCAATGCTTTACTTGTTAAATAAAATTTCATTTATCGGTTGATTATTATTCATAGCGTAGTTACAACCACTGAAATATAAAGAGGGTAATATGGAAAAAATTAATATTATTTGTGTGGATGATGAACGGGAAGTGCTTGATGCTGTAGTGCATGATCTCGATTATTTTAGAGATCTGTTTAACATCGAAGCATGTGAGTCTGCTTTTGAATGTTTAGAGTTATTAGAAGAGTTAGATGCACAACAAGAGCATGTTGCCGTATTAATTTCTGATCATGTTATGCCCGAAAAGTCGGGGGTAGAGTTATTGACAGAAGTCGCTTTAGATAACCGATTTTTAGGAACTAAAAAACTGCTGTTAACGGGACTCGCAACTCAAGCGGACACCATTAAAGCTATCAATAACGCTAAGCTGGATAATTTTTTAGAAAAAGTGTGGGATCCTCAGGAGTTATTGCAAACAGTAAAAGAGTTATTGACTGAATATATCGTTGAGAAAGGTCTTGATTATGAGGAATATATAGAGAAGCTTGATGCACCAACGCTGTATAGATTAATTAAATATTAGTCATCTCTCATCATAGATAACGTGTATGTCTATTTTGTTCTTATTAGTCTTTTAAAACATTAAAAAGCATTAGAAGCAGTTTGCTAAGCTGATGTTTTTTAACATAACGCGCAAAATGAAACAGACTTTAGGCAAAGGAGTGCGCCATGATCAAGCCATACTTAAAGTATATTTTACCGGTTATTATTCCTTTGATAATTCTCTTCTTACCAACCACTGGATTTGGCATTGAGGGGTTAACATTAGTCGAGCAGCGTGTTATTGCCATTTTTTTTATGGCTGCATTATGCTGGGTTTTAGAGCCTATTCCCATTTATGCTACTTCGGTATTGATTATTGTCTTTGAGTTACTCCTTATCTCTGACAACGGGTTATGGTTTGCCACCAATAGCCCTTTAGAAATACAAGGTCATCTACTAAAGCAAAGTACTATTATGGCGACGTTCGCTTCGCCTATTATTATGTTGTTTTTAGGTGGTTTTTTTTTAGCAATGGCCGCGACAAAGTTTCGTTTAGATATAAATTTAGCGCGGGTATTGCTTCGCCCCTTTGGTCATCGCCCTAAGTATGTAATGCTGGGCATTATGATGATAACTGCCGTTTTTTCTATGTTTATGAGTAATACGGCCACCACCGCCATGATGTTATCAATTTTAACACCTGTATTGGCACTATTTTCCAAAGAGGATATTGGCAAGGTTGCCTTTGCTTTGTCGGTGCCGGTGGCCGCCAATATAGGAGGAATCGCAACTCCGATCGGTACACCGCCAAATGCGGTCGCATTGAAATATTTAGTTGATCAATACAGCGTCAGTTTTGCTGGCTGGATGGCTTTTGGTGTGCCGTTTGTTGTGGTGATGTTATTGATTGCTTGGTTATTATTAAACCACCTTTTTCCTGCAGATACGAAAGCTATCAAGCTTGATATTGAAGGACAGTTTTTAAAAACACCGAAAGCTTATTTAGTTTATATCACCTTTGCAGCAACAATATTATTATGGTTGTTAGGCGCAGTTCACGGCATGAGCTCATACGTAGTCGCTATGCTTCCCGTGGCGATATTTTCAATGTTTAAAATTATCACTAAAGAAGATTTAAGAAATATTTCATGGGATGTTCTGTGGTTGGTTTCAGGCGGCATTGCTCTAGGTGTTGCACTTGATGAATCAGGCCTAGCATCTAACGTAATTAATGCGGTTCCATTTAATAGTTTTCATCCGTTATTACTGATCGCCGTTGCTTCCTTACTGTGTTTGTTAATGGCAAATTTCATGTCCAATACAGCTACTGCGAATCTATTATTGCCCTTGGTTGCGGCATTAGGCGCATCCATGCACTCATTGTTACCTTACGGCGGACAAGTCGTTCTGATTCTTGCGGTGACATTTTCCGCATCCTTGGGCATGTCTCTACCGGTCAGTACACCGCCTAATGCATTAGCTTATGCTTCTGGACATATAAAAAATACGCAAATGCTTAAAGTAGGGGTGATAATAGGAATTATTGGATTGTTGGTTACATTTACTATGTTGTTTGTACTTAATCAACTGGGTTTGGTGGGGGGGGGGAATATTTATTAGACGATATTACAGACAAATCGTGTTTGAAGATTACGCCACTAGGGCGTGACGTAATTAACAAACGGCGAGGAGATGTCGGTTATTCTTTTTCTAGCTGTTTTCCGTCATTTATTAATTCATGTTTATAAATATCAACCCAAAATGCTGTCGCGCCACAGACTGCAATCGGCATAATAATGAAATTTACAAATGGTACAGTAGTTAAAAAGCTGACCATCATTCCAAAAGTTAGATTTTTACCTAAGCGTTTGCTTAAGGCGCTCTTCATGCTTTTAAATGGAATTTTGTGATTATCAAATGGAAAATCGGCATACTGAACGGCCATCATCCACCCTACAAAAACAAACCAGATAAACGGCGCCACGGTTTGTCCGAATACAGGAATAAAAAACAACAGAGCGCAAAACAGCAGACGCGGTAAAAAATAGGCAAGCTTTTGTAATTCGCGCTTAAAGATACGCGGTAAGTCTTTTAATAATTCACTAAAACCGTCATCATTGATCTGCTGATTGGTCAGTAATTTTTCTGTTTTTTCAGCCAGTAAACCATTAAAAGGGGCTGCAATAAAGTTGGCTACGGTTGAAAACAAAAATGAAAAAGAGAATAAAATTGAAAGCATTAAAAAGGGCCAAAGAATATAGTACAGCCAGCTCAGAAAATCAGGTAAAGTTGCAATATAACTGTCTATCCAATTCATGATTGAACTGAACAAAAACCAAAAAGCACTCGCAAAAATAACAACATTAATAGTGAATGGAATTAAAATAAAAAATCGTAATTTAGGATGACTAAGCAGTTTCATCCCTTTGAATAGGTAACCGATTCCTGAAAGTGGCTGCTTCACAAGCTGATTTTTAAATACCATAAGAAACCCTTATTAAAATATGAAGTATGCAATTGTAACGTTTATTCACTTAATCCCGCTATTAAATTATCTCGTTTGTTTAATTACCCAACAATTTCATAAAAAAAAATGACAATATCACGGCTATATATAGACGCTTTCGTTTATTCAAGGTAGTTTATCAACTGTCTCCTCGCGCGAGGGGACAACACTCATTTTGCTAATCAAGAGAAAGAAAAATGCAACACTTTCAACCTATATTAATTATTATCGGCATGCTCGCTATTGCGGCAGTGTTAATTCATGGTTATTTACTAAACCGTAAAGCTAAACCGTCTGTTACTGAACCTCTTTCTGTAGCCGATACTGAAAATAATGAATTCGATTGTGATGATGGAATCATCGGCGATGTGCGTATTGTTCATTCAGGCCAAGATGATGATGACAGTGATTTTTTGACTGTGTTAGATACCAAAGAGTACGCAGATGGTATTAATCTTTCAGAGGAACCGCAAATATCGCCAGAAAACATCACCCCACAAGAAAGTAGTGAAGATTTTTTACAGCCTCTCTCTTCAAGTGACGATGAGCAGACAAAAGAAGAGATTGCAGCGGCGCATTTACGCGACGAAGTAGAAAAAGAATTCTTATTGAAAGCGGATGATGATGAACAAATCAATACGCAAGAGACACAAGATATTTTTATCTTCAATGTTGTCGCCAGAGAAGAAGAAGCGCTTGTCCGTGGGCATGAGTTGTTGCAATTTTTCTTAACTGCGGGTTTTCGTTTTGGCCAAATGTCTATTTTCCACCGTCACCTTCACTCAGATGGCACCGGACCTATCTTATTTAGCATTGCGAATATGATGGCGCCGGGTACATTTGATCCTGAAAATATGGAACAATTTAGATCTCAAGGTGTCTCCTTTTTCTTAACCGCGCCCAATAATCAGATCAATATTAAAGCCGCATTTGATATGATGTTAGTTGCTGTTGAGCAGATGGCAGAGGAGTTTGACTGCATCGTCTTAAACGCAGAGAGAGAGCCGTTAACTGAAAAAGAATTTAGACATTATCATGAACGCTTATTGCATTATATTTAGTCACCTTAGCGCAAAGCGAATGGCTCAATTTAAGCCCCGACTATCGGGGCTTTTTTATAATCATAGTCGTGTTTTCGGACAGTAAAATATAAGTGGTAAAAGATGAGTATCCGAACTGAAATAACGCATTTAACGCTGTTGTTAGAAGAGTATAACTATCAATATTATGTGCTTGACAACCCGAGTGTCCCCGATGCTGAATACGATCGGGTTTTTCAACAATTACAAGCAATTGAGAAGGAAAATCCAGAACTGCTCTCAGCAAACTCGCCGACCCAGAAAGTGGGGGGCATTGCACTCACCAAATTTGAACAGGTGACACACCTAAAACCAATGCTAAGTTTGGATAATGTATTTGATACTCAAGCATTAAATGACTTTATGCAACGTGTTAGTGATAAATTAATACGTAGCGAAACAACTTTTTGCATTGAGCCTAAACTCGATGGTTTAGCAGTGAGCATTATTTACGAAAATGGCATTTTGGTGCAGGCGGCTACCCGAGGGGATGGGCAGACGGGCGAGAATGTTACTGAGAATGTTAAAACAATTGCTAATTTGCCGCTACGGTTACGTGGCGAAAATATACCGCCGTTGTTAGAAGTCCGCGGTGAAGTTTTTATGCTAAAAGCGGGATTTAAGAAATTAAATGACAGTTTAACTCAAGCCAATGAAAAAACTTTTGTCAATCCTAGAAATGCAGCTGCAGGGAGTTTACGTCAACTTGATTCAAAAGTAACCGCTCGCCGACCGCTAGCATTTTATTGTTATGCTGTGGGGGTATTTGAAGGGCAATTGCCAAACAGCCAGTTTGAACGAATTCAAAAACTCAAAGAATGGGGTTTACCTATTTCAGAAGAGGTCAAACGCGTTGTTGGCAATACGGATTGCCATGCTTATTATCAAGCGATTGCCAAAAAACGGCCTCGCTTAGCATATGAGATTGATGGCGTAGTCTATAAAGTTGATGATATTAGTGAACAACAGCAATTAGGGTTTGTTGCGCGAGCACCACGTTGGGCTATGGCTTATAAATTTCCTGCCGAAGAAGCGGTTACTGTGGTTGAAAATGTTGAGTTTCAGGTT
Organism: Psychromonas antarctica; assembly: GCF_022267535.1. Lineage (GTDB taxonomy): Bacteria > Pseudomonadota > Gammaproteobacteria > Enterobacterales > Psychromonadaceae > Psychromonas > Psychromonas antarctica. Next base: position 9,256 of record NZ_JAHNZV010000047.1, on the reverse strand, counting down.
GGGCGTACTGGTGCCATAACTCCAGTTGCTAAACTAAAACCTGTTTTTGTAGGCGGAGTGACGGTTTCTAATGCAACCCTGCATAATAAGGATGAAATACAGCGGTTGGGTATTTTAATTGGTGATCAAGTTGTTGTGCGTCGCGCAGGGGATGTGATACCGCAAGTTGTGCGGGTATTAGTGGATAAGCGCGATCAGAAGAAAACGCAACAAATTGTTTTCCCGACGTCTTGTCCTGTTTGCCACAGTCCTGTTGAACGTATCGAAGGTGAATCGACTATACGATGTGTGGGTGGTTTATACTGTGAAGCGCAGCGTAAGCAAGCAATTAAACATTTTGCATCTCGCAAAGCCCTGAATATAGACGGCCTTGGCAATAAAATTGTGGAGTTATTAGTTGATCATAAGTTAGTTGAAAATCCTGCTCAGCTATTTAGTTTATCAACGAGTCAAGTTATAACATTGCCCAGAATGGGCGCTATTTCGGCAAAGAAATTAATCAACAGTTTACAAATTTGTAAAAAAACAACACTTTCACGTTTTTTATATTCATTGGGTATCCGCGAAGTGGGCGAAGCAACCGCAAATAATTTAGCGAATCACTACAAAACAATCGAAGCCGTGAAGTCCGCTGGTATTGAGGATTTAAAAACCGTTTCGGATGTCGGTGAAATCGTCGCCAAGCACATTTATTACTTTTTCAGGCAAGAGCATAATAATGAGGTTGTTGATAAGTTAATTGCGGCAGGAGTTCACTGGCCTAAGATTGAAGGGATTAATGAGAGTGAGTTACCTTTACTCGGACAAACATTTGTGATCACGGGCACATTTACAAATATGTCACGTACGGATATAAAAAATGCTCTGCAACAATTGGGCGCGAAGGTCGCTGGCAGTGTCTCTAACAAAACCAGTGCAGTCATTGCGGGGGAGGCTGCTGGTTCAAAACTCACAAAAGCAGCGGAACTTGGTGTTTCTGTTATGGATGAGGCCGCTTTATCTATTTTGCTTAAGACTGATAGTTGATTTGGAAAGTGAAGAACTTTTATAATGGGTTTTAGAAAGCAGTAAAACATTCATATATAATAATAGGCTGTGGGAAATATGAAAAAAATAAAAAATGAATCTCAACTGTTACAGCATGCAATAAAGCTGGGTAGTGCATATGCGATAAAGCGAGAATATAGCGGTTTTGATGCCAACACATCGGCAAAAGATAAACAGGAATGTATTTACCGTTTATTAGTACAAGATAAACTAATATCTGCACTTGCAAAAGATCAGGAAAACAATGTAAATATTCGTCATAAGTTGGTGTTGTGGATAAGTAAACATCTCCCAGCGGATCACTCTTTACTAAAGTAAAGGCAATGTAGGTGCCTACTTTAAAGAGTTCCTTCATTCTACTCTTGTTTACATGCTTAAGGGGGAGGCTTGTAAAATGGCCTCTCTAGAATCCGTTTTATCAGGACCATTCAACTACGGAACGCTGCCTCGAAACCGGCTTAGTGTTACAGCATTTAATCAATAAGAATCAACCATTCAAGTTACTAAATGCTTACATTTACAGCTTCTGGTAGATGATTAGCAAAGTTAATCCTTCGAAAGAATACATGCAGTACATTACTCTGCTCTTTGAACGGAGTCAGACTATTTTGATTGGGTATAGAGATTTATATCGCTAAAGTTATAAGGCCATCAACGGACGATAAGATTAAAAAACAGTCAGGTAATCTATTTACAAGTTATTATTGCCTGTTATTTAGTCTGTTAGGGCTATTGTTATAAATAGAGCTTGCCAATATAATGTGATCTGTATATCATCCACCGCACTTACACAGTAGCGGTTCAGTTACTTATTAAGTGGTAAAAATCGGACGCGAGATGGAGCAGCATGGTAGCTCGTCGGGCTCATAACCCGAAGGTCGTTGGTTCAAATCCAGCTCTCGCAACCAATTTTTGTGTTGTAGTAAAGAATAAGATTTAGAAAAAGAAGCAGCAATTACGGACGCGAGATGGAGCAGCATGGTAGCTCGTCGGGCTCATAACCCGAAGGTCGTTGGTTCAAATCCAGCTCTCGCAACCAACTTTTGTGTTGTAGTAAAGAACAAGATTTAGAAAAAGAAGCAGCAATTACGGACGCGAGATGGAGCAGCATGGTAGCTCGTCGGGCTCATAACCCGAAGGTCGTAGGTTCAAATCCTGCTCTCGCAACCAATTGATTTTAAACTGAAAGTTAAATATCATACCTCAGTAAAATCCTGTTTTAAAATACCCCTAAGAAACCACTTAATAAAAAACATCAATACATTATTTTAAAATACACATTAAAGAAATTATATTTTCTGCCCTTTATTTTTCAGCTTTAGAAAACTCGTTTAGGCACAAAATCGATTTTCTGCCCAAATTGTGCCTTTTTTTGTGTCCAATTGATCTTAATTAACCTTAATGTACATTAGATTTCTGCTCGTTTACGAGCTTTTAACATAATCAAAAAGAAAATTAATAGCTGTACCCAATTTTACAACAATGATGCAGCATAAACGGTAAGACCAACCTATTAAAACCTGTCTAAGTCGAAAGTCTTTAAAGACTGTCAAAGCGAAGAGGATAATGGATGCGCAAAAATCTTAGGCTAGAGGGTAGCTCTCTCAATAAAAATCCGTATAGGCGAACGCATCTTATATGTTTATGTTAATTAATGGTTGTAAAACAGGTGGAGCCCATATACAACTTAGAAAATAATACATAAATAACTATAAATACGTAGCCAAAATCACAATATCATTTCATGGTATTTCATTTGGAAAAATACGCCAGTAAATGATCAATCGCTAAGCGTGCTCTCATGGGTAAAAATCGTCGGTTTTGATACACCACCCAACTGTGTGAGTCTCTGTGCCAGAATTCCTCCAGTACAGGGACTAAATTTCCACGCTCTACGGACGGTAAAAAATTATGCTGTGGCATATAAGCAATGCCTAAACCTTGTTCGCATGCGTTAACAACTGCGTGTGCATTGTTACTTTTCCATCGGCCATGAACCTTGATACTTTGCTGACGTCCTTCGTGGTCAAATAACCAATGGTCATTGTTAGAAATAATACAGCTATAATTTTTGAGTTGATTTGGATGCTGAGGTATTCCGTACTTCATCAAATAAGATTCACTGGCAACAGCCATCATCGGATGTGCTAATAATTTACGAGCGATTAACCCAGAGTCTTCCAACTTGCCGTATCTGATCGCAAAATCGATCCCCTCTTCAATAAAATTGACTTTTCTAGTGTTAAAATCAACTTCGATAGATAGTTCAGGATGCAATAAGGCAAACTCCATTAACGCTGGGGCAACCTGTTGTTCAGCAAAAGTGCCGGCTGCGCTAACACGCAATGTACCAACAAGATTAAGTTGCTGAGTATTGATTTGTTCATTCGCTTGTTGCAGTCCCGTAACGAGATCTCGACATTGATGGTAATAGTTTAAGCCTGTAGCGGTGAGGTTTACCGTTCGTGTAGTACGAGCAAATAAGGCGCAACCTAATCGTTTCTCTAATTTTGAAATTTGACGACTCACATGGCTGGTACTACAACCAAGGCGTTTAGCTGCTGTTGAAAAACCTTGGCTCTCAGCGACACTGATAAACTCAATAATTCCCTCTAAACTTTCCATAGTCTCTTCTATTGTTGTTATATGGCAATAGAAATTTGCCATTTAGCTATATTGTTGTCAAGGAGTTGTAGTATTAAGATACATCCAAGATAAACAAAACGCTTCTACCAATTAACTAAAGGGCACCGTAATGAAAAAAATACTTATTCCAGTAACGAATCACGCAACACTAGGTACTACAGACCAAGCAAACGGTACTTATTCACCTGAGCTTACTCATGCATTACATGTTTTTTTAGAGGCAGGGATTGAATATGAGATTGCTTCTATTAAAGGTGGTAAAGCCCCTATGTATGGGACTGATATTGAAGGCGATACTGTTAACGATGAAATATTAAATAACGAAGAGTTTCAAAACCGCATTAATAATACCATCCCAGTTTCGCAAGTTAATGTCGGTGATTATGATGCTATCTATTATCCTGGTGGATTCGGCTTGTTATCTGATTTAGCAACCAATAAAGACTTTGCAACACTTGCCGCTAAGCATTATGAAGATGGTGGTATTATATCCGCTGTATGTCATGGTCCAGGCGCATTATTACCTATTATGTTAAGTAATGGTGAAGCATTATTAGCGAATAAATCAGTCACCGGTTTTACTCGTGAAGAAGAGATCGATTTTGGCACTATTAATGATATTCCATTTTTATTAGAGGAATCTCTTACTCGAAAAGCAGCTCGTTTTAGTAAAGTTCAGCCTTGGGGCGTATTTGTGATAGAAGATGATCGCGTTATTACTGGCCAAAACCCAACTAGTGCAAAAGCAGTTGCTGAAGCCATCGTTAAACAGCTTGCGGCTAAGTGATTTGACTAAAACGCTGTGCCATTAGACGCAGAGTTTTGCTAAACGTCGCCCTTCAAACGCGATCAGAAAGCCACTTAACTATTAGTTTTACTCTAGCGGCTGTTATATTTCTTGTCATTAAACACATGTAAACGAGCAAGATTGATTTCTATACAATTAACATAAACAGAGGTTGTAAGAATATGAGTGAATTACAAGTTACATCACCGTTTAATGATAAAGTAGTGGGAACAGTTGTATTTTCAAATGTTGAACAAGTCCAAGCGGCTATCGAATTAGCTAATGACACTTTTCACGATCATAAAAATGCACTTCCAAAGTACAAAAGAATTGAAATTTTAGAAAAAGTGGCAGAGATTATGAGTTCTCAAATGGAAGAACTTACTCTTCTTTGTGCATCTGAAGGTGGTAAACCTTACATGGATTCTAAAGTTGAAATTCAAAGAGCCATTAATGGTGTTAAACTTTCAATTGAGGCATTGAGTTCTTTTCAAGGGACTGAAATTGCTATGGGTCAAACTGCCTCAAGTGCAAATAGAATGGCTTATACATTTAAAGAACCTATTGGTGTGGTTGCAGCAATTTCTGCTTTTAATCACCCATTCAATCTTGCTGTCCACCAAGTAATCCCTGCCATTGCTGTTGGTTGTTCTGTTATTATTAAACCTGCTACTCAAACACCTATGTCTGCTGTTAAACTTATTGAAATTCTAGCTGAAGCGGGTCTTCCAAAAGGTTGGGCACAAGCCGTTGTATGTGGAAGAGAAGCGGGTGAATTATTAGCGACATCTGCAAAAATTAACTTCTTAACATTTATTGGTTCTGCAAGTGTCGGTTGGTACCTTAACGCTAAAGTTGCTAATGGTACAAGAGTTGCCTTAGAGCATGGTGGCGTTGCACCTGTTATCGTTGAAGCCGATGCTGATATCGATGCTATGATCCCAGACTTAGGAAAAGGTGGTTTCTACCATGCTGGTCAAGTTTGTGTCTCTGTTCAGAGAATATTTGTACATGAATCAATTGTTGATGAAGTCGCTACAAAATTATCTGATTACGCCTCTAAATTGGTGGTAGGAGATCAATTAGATCCTAAAACTGAAGTGGGTCCATTAATTAATAATAATGAAGTTAACAGAGTTGAAGAATGGGTTCATGAAGCGGTGACTAAAGGTGGGAAAATATTAACGGGTGGCAGTAGAATCTCTGCATCTTGTTTCCAACCAACTGTGATTCTAAATCCTGCTGATGATGCTTTAGTATCCACTAAAGAAGTATTTGGACCCGTTGTTTGTATTTATACCTACTCTAATATCGAAGACGCTTTTGATAGAGCAAATGCATTAGAAGTTTCTTTCCAAGCTGCTATATTTACTAAAAATATTGATACTGCTTTAAGATCTGTAAAAAGGTTAAGTGCAACAGCCGTTATGGTGAATGATCATACTGCATTTAGAGTTGATTGGATGCCTTTTGGAGGAGCGAATGCTTCTGGATTGGGAATGGGTGGAATTCACCATTCAATGTTAGAGATGAGTAAAGAAAAATTAATGGTTATTAAATCATCCGTTTTATAGTTACTCTACTTTAGCTTTAATTTACAAATAAATTGAGCTCTATCGGTACTCGCAAATGAGATTGGAATTAGTAAGATTGATAAAAATATTTTCATTGTGTCAATTTTTAGTGGCAAGCGGTTGATCAAAATGGTGATGAAATCGATATTTTAGTGCAGAACCCAAGAATAAAAAAGCGCCAATGCGTTTTTTCAAAAAACTATTAAAAGAGCAGAAAGCTACGCCATTAAAGGTTGTTACGGATAAACTTAAAAGGTATTCAGCGGCAAAAAAAGAATTAATACCAAGTGTTGAGCACTCTACGGTTCAATATGAAAATAACCGATGTGAGCTATCACATCAGCCTACTCGGCAACAATAAAAGCAGATGCGTAAGTTCAAATCACACGGACAAGCTCAACGGTTTTTAAGTTGTCATGGAGTGGTGAATAATCTATTTAGGCTTGGTCGGCATTTGTTTAAAGCTGCACACTATAGAGTTTTTCGTGAACGCTCCTTTTCTGAATGGAATCAGGATGATTGCCTCCAGAATTTAGACTAAGGCTGATTTCATCGCCTTTAACCGTTTGCTTCAGATAAGTTTACAATACACGCAAACTCGTTATCAATCATTAATATATGCTGATTACGCTACATAAATTCCGCCTTGTTTAGCGGAAAAAAATTTAAGTCAAGAAGCTCGGAGTCGATTTCAATTCTAGACTATACTTTCTTCTCTGATTCGTCGTCATGGCGTTTAACTTTTCGGCCCCCTAACTCTCGGCTTACCAAGTCAAAGCTTGAGATACCACTCTAGCAAAATCGAATGATATTAGATGAGGTGAATTATGGATACACAGTTAAAATTTAGAATTAAGCATTGGCTTGAAAACGACCCTGATCCTCATACTCAGCATGAGTTACAGGCACTTCTGGATGATGGTAATGAGACGGAATTGCGTCAACGATTTTGCGGTCGACTTGCATTTGGTACTGCAGGGCTAAGAGGCGTTGTAAAAGCCGGCCCCATGGGGATGAACCGCTTGGTCGTAGCGCAAACTTCGGCAGGGTTAGGTGCATACCTGAAACAACAAGTTAAGGATGTAGAAAGTCGTGGCGTGATTATCGGATACGATGGACGCCATGATTCAAAACAGTTTGCCGATGACGCAGCCGGTGTACTGACAGCCATGGGAATTAAAGTCTATCTGACTTATAAGGTTGCGCCGACGCCTTTAGTCGCATTTGGGGTCATTCATCTCAATGCAGCGGCAGGTATTATGGTGACCGCAAGTCATAATCCACCTCAGTATAATGGTTATAAAGTATACTGGGGAAATGGTGCACAGATCATCCCACCTCATGACTCAGCAATAGCGGCATATATAGATAAAGCAGCGACACAACGTATCAGTTTACTGCCACTCGAAGTAGCGAGTGCGCAAGGAACACTTGAAATATTAGGAGATGAATACTATCAAATCTACCGTCAAGGGGTCAAACATACAGCGGTGCTGCAGAATCATACCCAGCCACAATTAGTGAGCCTGTCCTATACAGCCATGCATGGCGTTGGTGCTGAGATGGCCGAGACAGTGCTTAGCGATGCGGGCATATCTAAAGTTTACTCGGTAGCGGCACAGCGAGAGCCGGATGGCGACTTTCCTACGGTTAATTTTCCCAATCCTGAAGAGAAGGGTGGCATGGATCTAGTCATTGCCGAAGCGCAGAAACACGGGGCCATGCTCGCTTGCGCTAACGATCCCGACGCCGACCGTTTTGCAGTGGCCGTGCGCACAGTAACAGGTAACTATGAGATGCTTAGCGGCGATCAGGTCGGCGTACTTTTAGGTCATTATCTAATCACTCATGCGCCTAAAAACAAGCATTTAACCTGCACTACTATTGTTTCCTCGACCCTACTATCGAAAATAGCAGCGAGTTTGGATGCCACTTGTCTGACGACCTTAACTGGCTTTAAGTGGCTTGCTAATGCAGGAATGGCCGCGCAGAATGATGAAAACCAGTGTTTGTTCGCCTATGAAGAAGCGTTGGGCTATATGGTTGGCTCTATGGTCTGGGATAAAGATGGTTTATCCGCGTTAGTGGCGTTTGCCCAGTTAGCCGCTGAGTTAGCGAGTCAAGGGAAAACCATCTGGGATCGCTTAGAAGATATTTATCGTCAACATGGTTTTCACCTCAATACTCAAGTGAGCATCGCTCTTAAACCTACGACACCGAACATAGGCGCTTATCTGCGTGAAAAGTTACCTAGTATGATTGCCGACAAACAAGTATTAAGCTGCGATGATATCAGCTGTGGTTTGCGTACCTTTCGAGATGGCAGCACTGAAACTATCGACCTGCCAGTCAGTGATGTGCTGATCTTTAAATTACAGGGTGGCGGGCGCGCCATCGTCAGGCCATCAGGCACTGAGCCTAAAATTAAGTGTTATTACGAAGTAGTCACCACTATGACTGATCAGGATACGCTAAAGAGTGTTCAGGCCCGAGCCCAAGCTGAGATGGACGCTTTTATTTTGGCCCATCAGGCCTCTTTGCCTCAGTAGTGCTAGGCGAATATACCCTTAGGGCTTCGCGGTTACTTTACCTATACCTATTAGTGCTGAGATCAAGCTGCTAAGTGAAAAGTTTTAGTGGCGATAGCCGCACAACGAGTGTTGCCATGGGCATCAGCCAACTTGACTGAATAGACGCTAGGTATCGAAAATGGGGATAATACGCAGTATTAGCACGTTTTATAAGGGAGGCACTTAGCATCTGCGGAGTGTTTATATAACAATGCGGTTAGTGCTGCTCTATAAACTTGTATTATTTCATCGAAACGATAGATGGTAGGATCCGTTTACATAATATTTTAACACGAATTCATCGTCGAATAGCTTCTCACGATACGGAAGTTCGTTTATCAAGGGACTAAGTATAACGTTGATCCAAAGCCATCTCTCGCCAATAACCTGTGTAAAATAACATCCTTAATGTCATATCTTAGTCATAGACGTTTTAAAAGCGTCTGATAAAAATTCACAATACAAATGTCCTAATTAAGTTTTTTTATTATAAAGCGATAAAATTATAGAATTTGACCTTCAGTAATTTGTGTTTTAATGCAGATCTGGACAGTCTAATGACATGCTCCCTTTTTGTGTCCAATTACTATTAACTTAGCCCAATTCACATTAAATATTTAACACCTCATGTA
>NZ_JAHNZV010000046.1 GCF_022267535.1 Psychromonas antarctica | reverse complement strand
CTTTATGATTTTAGCTAATTAGATCTAGAAGCAGTTTAAATAGCTATTAGTCATGCCAATAAATATTAAGGAATTTTGCCATGTCCAAATTGTTTTTTAATGAACGTCGCACTCTAGTTAGGGATGCAATAGATGGTCTGATATACAGTAACCAACATGATAATTTAACTAGGCTCGATATTGATGAACATATCCGGGTTGTTATTAGAAAAGATTGGGATAAAAACAAAGTGGCGCTCATTTCCGGTGGCGGTTCAGGACATGAGCCTGCACACGCAGGATTTATTGGTGAAGGTATGCTAACAGCAGCTGTTTGCGGAGATGTTTTTGCTTCTCCAAGCGTAGAAGCGGTATTAAATGCCATTATTTATGTAACGGGTGAAGCCGGCTGCTTATTAATTGTAAAAAATTATACGGGCGATCGGCTTAACTTTGGCTTAGCGGCAGAAAAAGCGAAGAAATTAGGTCTTAAAGTTGAAATGGTTATCGTCAATGATGATATTTCTATTGAAGATAGCAAGCATCCGCGCGGTATTGCCGGTACTGTTTTTGTGCACAAAGTAGCGGGTTATTATGCACAGCAAGGTGCAAACCTCGAAGAAGTTACGCGCAATGCAGTGTTATGTAATACAAATGTTTACAGCATAGGCGTCGCACTAAGCAGCTGTAATATTCCCGGTGAAGATAATGACAACAGGATTCCAGCTAATAAGGCGGAATTAGGTCTTGGCATTCATGGTGAGCCTGGGGTGGCTGTTATTGATATTGATCACAGTCGAGATATCGTTGAATTGATGGCTGAAAAGCTATTAGCCAAAACTAACAAACAAAAATATGCGCTGTTGCTTAATAACTTAGGCGGTACTTCCCCCTTAGAGATGAGTCTACTCACCAAAGATGTGGTGGAGTCCTCACTCGGTAAAAACATGCACTATCTATTTGGACCCAAACCTTTTATTACCGCCATTGATATGAAAGGTTTCTCCCTATCATGCATCGTGCTCAGTGACGAAATAGAAATCGCCTTGATGGCACCCGTTGCGGTGGAATCTTGGTCTCCGGGCATTAAAGTTAATGACGCGACACCGACCACTGTTAGCAAAGTCTCTAATAGTATTGAATATGTGCCCTCCCAATCACCCGCAGTTGCAGCGATTGTCGGCAAAATATGTACAACGGTAATCGACCTTAAAAGCGAATTGAACCGACTTGATACCTTAGTTGGTGATGGCGACACGGGGTCTACCTTCTCATCGGGAGCGCTCCGAGTGCAGCAACAACTACAAGATAACAAACTACCGCTTGCCGATATACAGAAACTGCTTGGGGTGATTGGTGAAGATCTGGCGATTTCCATGGGCGGCTCCAGTGGTATTTTGCTTTCCATATTCTTTACTGCCGCCGGCACCCATTTCGCTAAGCACCAAGAGTTACCTGAGGCACTGCTCAGCGGGCTTGAACAGATGAAATTTTTTGGCGGAGCGAAAGTGGGCGATCGCACGATGATTGATGCCTTAGAGCCTGCATTACTCGCATTCAAAAATGAGAATCTTGCATCAGCGGTTAGCGCGGCAAAACTTGGCGCAGAAAGTACAGCAACAATGCTAGAAGCGAAAGCAGGACGATCTGCTTATTTAAACAGCAGCAACCTTGACGGAGTTAAAGATCCTGGCGCGGCCGCAGTCGAAAAAGTATTTGCCATTTTTAACTAAAACAGAGTTTTTAAAAACAGAGCGACTTGCTCTCAACCTATTTTTATAAGGAAAAGTACCATGGATAAAATTATTGTTTCTCCTAGCAAATACGTTCAAGGCGCCAATGCACTTAATAGCATCGGTGAATATGTTAAACCGCTAGGTCAAAAAGTGTTCGCAATTGCAGATGACTTTGTAACAGGTTTAGTCGGCGTGCAGGTAAAAGACAGCTTTGCTGCAGTGGGAAGTGAATTAGTATTAGAAAAATTTAATGGTGAATGTTGTCACCCAGAAATTAAGCGCTTAGTTAAAATTGCCAAAGAAAATAAATCACAAGTCATTATCGGTATCGGTGGTGGTAAAACATTGGATACAGCAAAAGCGATTGCCTTCTATTGTCATACTCCCGTCGTTATAGTCCCCACCATTGCTTCAACAGACGCGCCAACAAGTGCCTCTGCAGTGGTCTATACACCTAAAGGCGAATTCCTCGAATACTTAATGATCCCACGTAATCCGAGCATGGTTATTATGGACACTAAAATTATTGCGGGCGCACCAGTACGATTAATCGTGTCAGGAATGGGTGATGCATTATCAACTTACTTTGAAGCACGCGCTACAGCCCGTTCAGGCAAGGCAACAAATACGGGTGGTGCACCAACACTAGCCGCTCAAGCCTTAGCCAAACTTTGTTATGACACAGTCATTGCAGATGGTCTTAAAGCTAAAATATCCGTTGAAAATAAATTAACTTCTCCAGCAGTTGAAAATATTATTGAAGCAAATACCTATTTAAGTGGTGTTGGTTTTGAAAGTGGTGGCTTAGCGGCAGCACACGCGATTCACAATGGTTTAACAAAACTGGAAGAGTGTCATCACCTATACCATGGCGAAAAAGTTGCCTTTGGAACATTGGTACATTTAGTACTAGAAAATGCCCCTCTGGCAGAAATTAATGAACTATTAACCTTCTGTAAATCAGTTGGTCTGCCAACCAATTTACATATGATGGGCGTTAAAGAGCTCAATATAGATAAGTTACGTGAAGTAGCCGCCGCATCCTGCGCGGAAGGTGAAACAATTTATAATATGCCATTTGAAGTGACCACCGAGTCAGTACTGTCAGCCATATTAACAGCCAACAAACTAGGTCAATAACTCAGTTCTGTTCAAAACCGGGCAATTATTTAATAAATGACCGGTTTTATTTTGTCTAAATTTCAAGTATTAGGGAGCCCGTCTACACTCTAGGGAGGAATTTTTTTCTTTAGCGTATGGGCATTGTCTAAAGGTTTATCTATTTTCACAAAAAAGGGCAACACAATGATTACACTTGGTGAATACATAGTAGCAAAGCAAAATGATTTTCCGGAAGCAACCGGCGAATTATCATTATTGCTTAGTGCGATTCGTTTAGCCACGAAAGTGGTTAATAGAGAAATAAATAAAGCTGGCCTCGTTGATATTATTGGCACAACTGGTATTGAAAACATCCAAGGAGAAGTTCAGCAAAAAATGGATTTGTATGCCAACGACACATTTAAAGCCGCGCTAGAAGCGCGAGGTGAAGTCTGCGGCGTGGCTTCAGAAGAAGAGGAAGACTTTATAACCTTTAATGGCAAGCGCAGTGTAAACAGCAAATACGTGGTTTTAATGGATCCCCTTGATGGCTCGTCAAATATTGATGTGAATGTATCGGTAGGCACTATTTTTTCAATTTATCGTCGTATCAGTCCTCTTGGAGGCCCTGTGACTTTAAATGATTTTTTACAACCTGGTTCACGCCAAGTCGCTGCAGGATATGTAGTATACGGCTCATCTACTATGCTGGTTTATACAACAGGGCATGGCGTTCATGGTTTTACCTGTGACCCCTCACTGGGGGTATTTTACCTTTCACATGAAAATATACAGATACCGGAGGATGGACAAATCTATTCGATAAATGAAGGTAACTACTTGAAGTTTCCTGATGGGGTAAAAAAATATTTAAAATTCTGCCAAGAGATAGATAGTGTCTCAAACCGCCCCTATACATCACGCTATATTGGTTCTCTAGTGTCCGATTTTCACCGAAATTTACTAAAGGGGGGGATTTATATCTATCCTTCAACAGCATCTTCTCCGCAAGGTAAGCTGAGATTACTATACGAATGTAATCCAATGGCGTTTTTGGTTGAGCAAGCCGGTGGCTCAGCGAGTGATGGTTTTAATCGGATCATGGAGCTAAAACCGACAGCGTTACATCAGCGCGTCCCCTTTTTTTGCGGTAGTCGTAATATGGTTGCCGATGTACAAACGATGATGGAAAAATACTCATCTTAATTTGAAGCGTTTTTAACAATACAGTTGCAATACCCTATTATTAACAAATCTAAAAATCAACAAAGCACCTGCCTCCTAAAGGGTGCTCTTTATCTGCCCGCTTATAAGCCTTCCGCATAACATTGATATTGAAACTCACTGACAAGCTCAAAGTAATCAAACTGATGCGCAATGACGGCCGACTCTAACAAGTAAGAGTGATCAACTTTTTATTTGTTTTGCTATATTATCCGTATTGAAAATTCACTTATAATCGAGACACCCTCTCCCAGTGTAATAACAAAACCAGCGAGTGAGGCCGGTTTCAATTAAAGCCATTGATACCAATCCCAGCAAATAACGACCTGCTTTCATCCATTTTTTTACGCTTAAACAGAGCATTTAATTAATGGAATTGGTATTATTAAAATACAAACTGCTAATATACACAGTCAGTCGACTTTTACATCTTGATACAAGTTATATGCTAACGAGCGATCAGATCTTTATAAGCAATAGTCTTACCTTGCGGTTTCTCATTACTTAATTTCGCTTTAGGTGAACCCGGTTGACTCAACCAATACTTAGCGTCTTTCTTGGGGTTCAGTTTAGGGCCACATTCGCCTTGTGCATTGGCTCGTTCCAAGCGGCTTAACACTTTATCCTGTGCCTCGGCTAAACCATCCATTGCCTGTTGTGGTGTTTTTTCGCCGCTCGCTGCTTCTGCAACATATTGCCACCATAACTGTGCAAGTTTAGGGTAATCAGGCACATTAGTCCCAGTCGGCGTCCATTGCACGCGGGCATCACTGCGGTAGAACTCAACTAGTCCACCTAGTTTAGGTGCCAAATCGGTCATTGCTTGTGAGTTTATATCCGACTCGCGAATCGGTGTTAAACCAACAATAGTTTTTTTCAAAGAGACTGATTTCGAAACAACAAACTGTGCATACAACCAAGCCGCTTGACGACGGTCAACAGGCGTTGAATTTAAGAACGTCCACGCGCCAGCATCTTGGTAGCCTAGTTTCATCCCCTCTTCCCAGTATGGACCGCGTGGAGAAGGAGCCATCCGCCATTTTGGCGTGCCGTCTTCATTTACCACAGGTAAACCCGGTTTAGTCATATCAGCCGTAAATGCGGTATACCAGAAAATTTGCTGTGCAATGCTGCCTTGTGCAGGGACTGGCCCAGACTCACCAAAGGTCATACCCGCGGCTTCCGGTGGAGCATATTTTTTAAGCCATTCTACATATTTTGCCGTTGCAAATACGGCTGCAGGGCCATTGGTTGCACCTCCACGTTCAACACTTGATCCGACAGGGTTACAGCCCTCAACACGAATCCCCCATTCATCGACAGGAAGACCATTAGGAATACCTTTGTCGCCCGCGCCAGCCATCGATAACCATGAATCGGTAAAACGCCAACCTAGAGATGGATCTTTTTTACCGTAATCCATATGGCCATAAATCCGTTTACCATCAATCATTTTTACTTTTTCAGAGAAGAACTCGGCAATGTCTTCATAAGCCGACCAATTCAGTGGTACGCCTAATTCATAACCGTATAGGCCTTTAAATTTCTTCTTGAAATCGGCACGTTCAAACCAATCAGCCCGGAACCAATACAAATTAGCAAATTGCTGATCGGGTAATTGGTAAATTTTTCCATCAGGTCCCGTGGTAAAACTTAAACCAATAAAATCATCTAAATCAAGCATTGGGTTGGTAACCGCTTTACCGTCGCCTTTAATAAAGTCACTGATAGGCACTACTTTGCCGTAGCGAAAATGTGTGCCGATTAAATCGGAATCATTGACATAGGCATCATAAATATTAACGCCTGACTGCATTTGCGTTTGTAATTTTTCAATGACATCGCCTTCTTGAATCAAATTATGATTAACTTTAATACCGGTTATTTCATAAAAAGCTTTTGCTAACGTTTTACTTTCATATTCGTGTGTTGTAAGTGTTTCAGAAGCGACATTAATTTCCATACCTCTATATGGTTTTGCAGCTTCAGTAAACCAACTCATCTCATCCATTTGTTGCTTTTGACTTAGCGTAGAGGGAGTGAATTCTGATTTAATCCACTTTGTTGAGGCATCACTATATTGGTCCGCGAGCGCTAAGCTGCTACACCCAGCAATTAACATCGCAACACTTAAACGTCCTAGTTTGAATACTAATTTTTGGTTAGAAAACATTATGTAACTCCTGTTATTTATAAAGTTTATATTATGTATCTACTTTCGGTACTCAATCGTACCTACACATTATTAGGTAAAACATTAGTCATCTCTTCGTGGTATCACCCCCATTTCATAACAATAAATAGCCAAACAATAGCCACACTAAAGGCTATCCAAATCGATATTCCAGTAAACCCAATTACCCCCAAATGAATAAACGCAGCACTCAGCAAGCTAATAAACAATCTATCGCCTCTGGTGGTAGATATAGGTAAGAATCCCTTTCGTTCCAAGCTTGGACTCAATACTTCCCAGCAAGTCATTGCCAAAAGAATGCAGCCGATGCCGATAAAAAACATCGCAGAAGGTGTGGTCCAGGCCATCCAATCCAACCAATTCATATACTTCTCCTAAACGCGGCCAAGGGCAAAGCCCTTCGCTACGTGATTACGAACAAACCAAATAACCAATACACCCGGTAATATTGTTAGCACCCCTGCCGCGGCTAAAACGCCCCAATCAATACCCGAGGCACTCACTGTTCGGGTCATGACTGCTGCGATAGGTTTTGCATCAACAGAGGTTAATGTGCGCGCTAACAATAATTCGACCCAACTAAACATGAAGCAAAAGAAAGCCGTGACGCCAATACCAGAGCGAATTAAAGGAATAAATATTTTCACAAAGAAACGCGGAAAAGTGTAACCATCGATGTAGGCTGTCTCGTCTATCTCTTTTGGCACGCCCGACATAAAGCCTTCCAAAATCCACACTGCTAGTGGCACATTAAATAGACAGTGCGCTAAAGCGACCCCGATGTGGGTATCAAACAACCCAACCGATGAATACAGCTGGAAGAAAGGCAGTAAAAATACGGCAGGTGGTGACATCCTGTTGGTGAGCAACCAGAAAAATAAATGCTTATCTCCCATAAAACGAAAACGAGAAAAGGCATATGCAGCAGGCAATGCAACCAGTAATGTGATCACCATATTTAGCGAGACATAATAGATAGAGTTGACGTACCCCATGTACCAGCTAGCATCAGTGAAAATGGTCATGTAGTTAGCAAAGGTGAACGTCTCAGGCCAAAAGCTCAAGCTACCTAATATTTCTTGATTACTTTTGAATGACATAACCAATAGCCAATAAATGGGTAAAAGTAAGAACACAATGTACGTACTCAACCCCAAGGTTTTCTTAATATTCATAAGTGAATCCTTTACTTGTATTATTTATTATCGTTATGCGTCATCGCGGTATAGAACAACCAGCTAACTAATAAAATGATTAAGAAATAGATAATTGAAAATGCACCTGCAGGTCCTATATCAAATTGCCCTATTGCCATTTTCGTTAATGACTGGCTTAAAAAAGTGGTTGAATTACCGGGCCCGCCCCCAGTCAAGACAAAAGGTTCCGTATAAATCATAAAGCTGTCCATAAAACGCAGCAGCACACCTATCAACAAGACACTTTTAAGCTTCGGTAATTGAATAAAACGAAAGATTGCCCAATTTGAGGCCCGATCGATACTTGCGGCTTGATAGTAAGCATCAGGAATGGCACGCAATCCTGAAAATGACAACAGCGCGATCAGGGAGGTCCAGTGCCAAACGTCCATAAGCAGTACCGTAAACCAAGCATCCATTGGATTTGCAGCATAATTGTAGTCAATGCCTAATGAATTTAATGCCCAGCCAAATAAGCCTATATCAGCACGACCAAAAATCTGCCAAATTGTCCCCACCACATTGAGCGGCACCAATAGAGGTAATGACAAAACCAACAAACAGACAACGGACCACTTACCCGCCTTGGGCATCATCAGCGCAACTAATATCCCTAATGGAATTTCAATCAACAAGACACAACCCGAAAATATAAATTGCCGTAACAGCGAGTCTTGCAGACGGCTATCATTGAGTATCATTTGGTACCATTCGATGCCCACGAAATAGCGCGTACTCGCATCAAAAATATCCTGCAATGAATAATTAACAACAGTCATTAATGGGATAATGGCGCTGAATGCGACTAACGCAAAGACGGGCAGTACAAGAAACCATGCTTTGTTATTTTTTGTTTTACTCATACGTTCCATCCTTAGCGACAAGGTATTCATCGATATAAAGCATCAACCATTGTTCAGGAAAACTAATATAGACTTGCCCATGCGGTACTTTTTGATCTTCTTGTAAACGTGCTTTGATTGTTTGCCCTTCAAATTTGAGGCTGATTATTTTGTAAGTTCCCAAGTCCTCAACGAACTCTACTTCTGACAGATGCGCCTCGCCATTAGGTTTATCCCATACATGTACAAACTCAGGTCGGATACCGAGCTTCACATTATGAGAATCAGAGTCGTCTAAGCACTGTTGTTCATATTTATTTAACGTGAATACGGTATCGCCAAAAATCAAACCTTGCTCACAGCGCTGAACTGCCATTAGATTCATGCCGGGGCTGCCAATAAAATAACCAACAAAGGTATGATTGGGATATTCAAACAACTCTCGAGGCGTACCAAATTGCACCACTTGTCCCTCATACATCAGCGCGATTTTGTCAGCGAAGGTTGACGCTTCAAGTTGGTCATGGGTGACATACACCATGGTGATCTTAAATTTTTCCTGAATCTGTTTCAGTTTGCGGCGCAGTTTCCATTTCAGTTGCGGATCGATAACCGTCAGTGGTTCATCAAATAAAATGGCCGAAACATCATCTCGTACCAAACCTCGACCCATAGAAACTTTTTGCTTTTCATCCGCAGTGAGATTAGCCGCTTTTTTATTGAGTACCGTGGTTAACTCAAGAATCTTAGCTATCTCGCCCACTTTAGTTAGAATTTTACTTTCACTCGTTTTCATATTACGTAGCGGAAAAGCTAAATTATCAAAGACAGTCATGGTGTCGTAAACCACGGGAAACTGAAAAACTTGCGCAATATTGCGCTCTTGCGGTGGGATATCATTAACCCTAACACCATCGAATAACACCTCCCCTTCAGAGGACGCTAATAAGCCAGAAATGATATTAAGTAAGGTCGATTTGCCACAACCTGATGGGCCTAACAATGCATAGGCGCCACCATCCTTCCAAATATGATCCATTTGCCTAATCGCATATTCTGGATTTTCTGCATGTTTATTGTAGCTATGCGCTAATCCCTTAAGTTGAATCTCAGCCATGATAGGACCCCTCAATTCGACGGCTTGACGCTTGAATTAAGCCTCCGTCTTTGTGAAATACATTTAATTTATGAGTCGGCACATAAATTTTTATTTTTTCATCTACGTGGTAAGCGTGCACACCAGATAGATGCAGGACTAACTGAAAATGGGCATTACGTACATGTAAAAACGTTTCGGAGCCGCTTATTTCAGCTACCTCCACCTTCACTGAAAGCTCTAAATCATCATCATTCTTAGGTAATAGACTCAAATGACTAGGACGGATACCAAATTGAAATTCCCCGGTTCCTAAGGCTTTTAATTCTGCTGTTAGCGGAAAATGAACTGTATTATCAAAGGTCACTTCTGTTTCGGTCACCCGCCCTAGAATCATATTAATGGGCGGCTCATTAAATAAAGTGGCCGCAGTAACATTACAAGGATAGTGATAGGTTTCAGCTGTTGGGCCACTTTGAATGATCTGCCCTTCATGCAAAATGGTGGTTGTTCCACCCAATGCGAGGGCTTCGTTAGGTTCAGTCGTTGCGTACACTGCGATAGTGTTACGCTGCATAAATAGCGTACGCATTTCTAAGCGTAATTCTTCGCGTAATTTATAATCCAAGTTGACTAATGGCTCGTCAAATAAAATAATGCTGGCATCTTTGACTAATGCACGTGCCATTGCGGTGCGCTGCTGTTGACCACCAGAAAGCGCTAATGGTAATCGCGAAAGGTGTTCTGTAATGCGCAGCATCTCTGCTATCTCCATTACCTTTTCTTTAATCGTTGCCTCAGGCTCTTTAGCCAAGCGCAGCGGAGAAGCAATATTCTCGTAAACACTCATGTTGGGATAGTTGATAAACTGCTGATAGACCATAGATACGTTACGCTTTTGCACTGACATTTTGGTGACGTCTATAGCGTTCATTAAGACACGCCCCGAAGTCGGTTTATCCAACCCCGCTATCAAACGCATTAAGCTCGTTTTCCCAGATAGGGTACGACCCAGTAATACATTAAAGGAGCCAGGTTTAAAATTTAGATTGGCCTGATTAATGTAGTACTGACCATCAACTATCTGTGTGACATTTTCCAATTCCAGGGACATAAGGCGTTAATCTCCTTTTCGTTTAAGTGTGCAGCAAAAGTTGTTCGGTGTTCATTTCCGCTAAGTCAGCCCCTGTATTGCTTAATTCGTGCCAAAATAAAAAGTAACAGGCTAAGCAATTGATATGTAGTGTTTTCCATGTTTTATATGGATTTGAAACGGAAGCAAAAGATGGTCACCTTTAACGAAAACTTAACAAATCGTTAACAATGTGAGCAGTTTGTTAATTAATGTCTATTCTCTATGAAATGCCATTAAATAGTGTTCACAGCTGCGTTAGAGGGTGTGATATTTTGAATTCATTGAGCGATAGATTATATTTCATTCTATTATTTGTGATGAATGTAAATAAAAACACTTAAAAATGTAACCATACTGTTAGATTGAATTAAAAAAACGTTCAAGATGTTAAATAAAATGAGAGCGTAATTAATTTATTAAAAGGGGGTGATTACAGTGCAAACGTAATTCCAAATACCGTATTAAATTGATAAATAGGCGCTGAAATGAATCTCAAAAAAGTAGAGTATATAGACCATGACACGCTCATTAAAAAATCTTGGCAACGCTGTCGAGATTCTGGTTTAAATCATCAATCAAAGCCTTCAATTGAACGCCTTGATGTTGGTGATCTATCTGCTTTACTAGATGAACACGAGCTGCTTATTAAAACAACCCACGAAGAGGTGATACCCTATTATGAAAATTTATTAGCCAATAGTAATAGCCAAGTCATGCTTGCCGACAGTAAAGGCTTTATTATGAACAGCTGGGGAGAGCAGAGATTTAAGAAGCAACGTGAAGAAATATTTCAAACTGGTTCGGGCTGGCGAGAAGACAATTTGGGTACTAATGCGATAGGTACCGCTGTAAAAACGGGTAGTCTAGTACAAATCAGTCAGGATGAGCATTTTTTAATTGATAATCGTTTTATGACCGGATCTGCAGCACCTATTTTTGGTGCCGACCGAGAAATGCTAGGGGTTATCGATATATCAAGTGATACTTACCTGCCCGATTCACATACATTAGGCATGGTAAAAATCATGTCTCAAGCAATCGAAAATCAGCTGATTATTTCTCATTTTAAAAACCAACATTTCTTACTACGTTTTAATACCAGCCCTGACAATATCGATAGCCAGTGGTCAGCCTTGATAGTCTTTGATGAAACCGGTTTAGTTATTTCAGCTAACCGCCGCGCTGAATTAGTACTTGCGAGTAATTTGCAGCTGGTCAATATATCCACACTTTTCGAAATCAACGTCAATCAATTAATTAACCAACCCGAAGGGTTCCAAGTCCCCCTACTGACCAAGAAACAATTTAGGGTTCACGGCGTGTTGCATAAACCACAGCAAGATAAGCCCCGCGTTTTAGATTTTAGAACCTTGATAAATAAGCACAGTAGTTCTATTCATGCCTCACAAAATAACACATTAAAATTGCAAGAGCTTAGCCTTGGTGATCCGGTTATGGCTAAAGCCATAAACCAATCTGAACGTATTATTGACAAAGATATCCCTATTCTTATCCGCGGTGAAACCGGTGTCGGTAAAGAGATTTTTGTAAAAGCGTTGCATCAGTCAAGTCAACGTTATAAACAGAATATAATTACTGTTAACTGTGCTGCCATTCCACATGACTTAGTTGAATCGGAACTATTTGGCTATGAGAAAGGTGCTTTCACGGGATCAAATATTAAAGGTTATATAGGTATGATTCGTAAAGCAGACAAAGGTACTCTGTTTTTAGATGAAATAGGTGACATGCCGCTAAAAGTGCAAGCTCGCTTATTACGTGTGCTCCAAGAGCGTAGAGTGACTCCGCTAGGGAGTACAGAATCTTACCCCGTAGACTTTAAATTAATTTCCGCAACCAACTGCCACCTCAAAGAAGCCGTGCTAGCAGGTACTTTTAGACAAGATTTATACTATCGTGTAAGCGGTCTAAATATTGAGTTACCCGCGTTACGTCATCGCACTGACCGCCAGCAATTGATCCGTTTTTTGTTAAATCATTATGCCGAAAACCAGCAGCATGCCTTAATCACAGAACGCGTAATGCAGGCATTTTGTCAACATCCTTGGCCAGGTAACATTCGCCAATTGGTGAGCGTAATTAAAATTGCTCAAGCAATGTCTGGTAATGAAATTATTGACTGGCAGCACCTTCCTGATGATTTCTTTGATGATATGGATATCAACGAAAGCAATATAACTCCTTTTATAAAAACAAAAAATGAAAGCTCTCTGGCTGGCTCAAGTCCCCTTAGCCATGCGACAACAAAAACTGACGCTGATGATATAATTGCTCTTTATCAATCACTCAGTTGCAATATTTCTAAAACGGCAAAAAAATTAAATATTAGCCGTAATACGGTCTATAAACGCCTACGTGATAAGGGCTATAAATAACGGATAAGCATAATTCATCTCGATGGCTTATTCACACTAATAAAGGGCCAAAGCAAATAGCCGCTATCAAGATTAGCGATCCAAATTGTGCAGCACCTTTACTAATCGTTCCAATTCTATCGTGTTGGCTTTGACGGTTAAACGCACTCCATCTGCGTGATATTGCTCTTCTATCACCTGCATTTTGCTATGAATCTCCCCCAAAACACCACTTGCGCCATAGGGAACATTAAAACTCGCAGAGTGCATCTGTTGCAGTGCAAACATTTCTATTGCTTGGTGTACTCGGCTTATATCGACTGGATCACGGGATGAAATCAGCATCGCTTCAGGAAACTCTTCACTCAATGCTTGCTGTTGCTGAACGCTGAGGCAATCAATTTTATTAAGTAACAATAAGCGCTTATGAGTATTAACCTCTAATTTTTGTAACACCTCATCGACGACTGTCAGTTGTGAGCGAAAACTTTCATCGGCGGCGTCAACCACATAGAGCAGCAAGGCTGCATCTTTGGCTTCTTCTAGGGTGGAATGGAAAGAGGCGATTAGATCATGGGGTAGTTTTTTAATAAAACCAACCGTATCTGAAATCAGAATTCGCGGCTGTGTGAGCGGCTGTAAAACACGTACGGTGGTATCTAATGTGGCAAACAGCTTATCTTCGACTAAAACGTCTGAGCCTGTCAGCGCGCGCATTAATGATGATTTACCAGCATTAGTGTAACCCACTAATGCTGCGCAGAATTGCTCTGCACGGCTGCCACGTCGACCGTGCATCTCCTGTTGTACTTTTTTGAGTTCACGCCTAAGTTCCGCCTGCTTATCACGAATTTTACGACGTGCAAGTTCAAAGGCGGTTTCCCCGATGCCACGCCCCATTTTCCGTTCACGATCACCACTATGGTCACTACGTAAGCGTGGGGTGAGGTAATTTAAACGGGCGATCTCGACTTGCAATCGCGCCGAACGAGTGTGTGCATGACGACTAAAAATTTCAATGATAATCCCGGTACGATCAAACACTTTAACACCTAATGCGGTTTCAACATTACGCAGTTGCATCGGACTGAGTTCGCAATCAAAGACCACCACATTTGCATGAGACTTGCCCTCTGGTGCGCTTAAAAAATCATTCAAAACCTGCTCATCAATATTGGCATGTGCTTCATCTTGTTGCACATCATCGAGCTGTGCGGTTAAGCGCGCAAGTTCTTCTAGTTTCCCAGATCCCAGTACAGATGAACGCTTAGTGGAGTTTTGTCGCTGAGTTTGCGTGGCGAATACAGTAAAGCCTAATGTACTGACTAAGCGTGCTAATTCAGTCAGCGATTCTTTAATTTCCTGATTATTTACATTAGGCATACGAATAGAAATTAATAAGGCGCGGCTCATTGGGCTTTCAAGTATCAGTGGCATAATAAAACTTATCGCTAAAGGGCTAATAAATGCAATCCTACGCCTATGTCAACACATTTCCTATCTACTCAATAGCTTTTTCCTTGGCATTTTTCAACCGAGATATATACCTCTGTTACTTGAAGATGCAAAATCAGCCTCTGAGGTGATTTGGGTATATACTTCAATAGTAACAGCTCATTCTTATCCACTCTGCCAGCAAAAAGAAATCGATCTTATCAATATGAATAGAGAAATCGTAGCAAAGCTAGAACAACGACTAGGCATAGATCCTGCTCGACAACGAATTGATATAGAGGAGGCGCATAAAGCGCAAATCTTTGGGCAAGGACGTAGCTTTTTCCATATTGAAAATTGGTACTCTGTGCATTCACTGATCAGAAATATCTTGCGTTTATGCTTGATGTATCGCAAAGGGCAGCGTAATGCAAGACGCATTCAAGTTCGCTACAACAGCATCAAACTTCCTGGCCTTCATGCAGATTTCAATGGTTTTACCATTCTCCACCTTAGCGATCTACATGCTGATATGGATGACAAAGCAACGCTTGCTTTGATGGAATGCATCAGAGAGGTCGATTATGACATCTGCGTAATGACCGGAGATTATCGTGCGCGTACTTACGGGGATATACAACCGTCTCTCGCCGCTATGGCTCGCGTAAGAGTGCATTTGCAAAAGCAGGTATACGCGGTGTTAGGGAACCATGACAGCATTTTAATGGTTCCAGCCTTGGAAGAGATGGGGATTCAAGTTCTTATAAATGAACACACACTCATTAAGCGAGGACAAGGGTCACTAGTTCTTGCTGGAATTGATGATGCTCACTACCTTTGTGTTGACAACATCCCCAAAACTGCTGCTGGGCTCACAGAACACACACCAAGTATCCTTTTGTCACACACTCCAGCGGTATACAAACAAGCAGCAAAGGCTGGCTTTGATTTGATGTTGTCAGGACATACTCATGGCGGTCAAATATGCCTACCTGGGGGGATCCCTATTGTACTTGATTCAGACTGTCCTCGTTTTGTGGGCAATGGGAGATGGCATTATAACAAAATGCAAGGTTATACGTCGGTAGGCTCTGGTACTTCAGTCGTCAATGTGCGGATAAACTGTCTCCCCGAAATAACACTCCATAGGCTTACCTGATCACACTGAAGATATACCCAAGCTAATGAGGGTGTTTACGAAGCCCCAAGAGAGCCAGTACAGGAGACGTTAAAATGTGAATAAGAAAAAAAGACAAGGTGACAATGACGATGCTATTTAAACCATAATCCAACCAATAAGTTCCCGCAACAAGAGGGAAAATAGCCTCTGGAATCTGATCAACACCAATAAATTTGCTGCTCGGAGCTCGCTTCATTCGTCGTTTAATAAAACTGGATAGCAAATCCCCCAGCAAAGAGAACAAGGCAAACGTAACGGCGAATACGACAGGAAAGGCAAACAGGATAGCCACAACAGTTGCACCTATGATTCCCCCCAAAAGACCTCGCCACGTTTTAGAATAACCCAATAGTGGATGACCATCCGCAAGCAACAATCCTGCATCTACAGGCTTAGAAAACAGGGCCCCGAAGCAGCGATGTAAAATAACGGGAATGCCGTTAGCCACAATCAATATCAACAACAGCTTAAATTCTAACACCGTATTATATCAAACCGTGCAAGCGATATATAAACCAGATGAGTGTCGCCTTATAAAGTTGCATATCGGCCTCCAACTGAACTTATTTAGATTCAGGCACCGCACTACGAAGTGACCCGCTTGTTTCAAGTGTAGTTCAACAAGATGCAAAGTTAGAATTGGGTAATGACATTCTAAGCCATGGGCATCATTTACCAGCCTAAAGGTGCTGATTTAATATTAGTGTCATAATACGCCTTTAGTTTTCTCTCTAACTCTGGTGACATTACTTTTTTAGATGCCGATATATTAGCAGCTAACTGCTGCTCATTTTTTATCCCCGGGATAACAGTCGACACTTCTGACTGAGCGAGAATAAACGATAGTGCAGCCTCATGAAGCGTCATCTCTTCATTAATGATTTTGTTAAGCGCCTGTTGAAGTCCATAACGGCGTTTAATCTCCTCAGTAGACCAGCGGCTGCGGATATCACTAAAAGTACTCTCTCGGGAAAATTTTCCAGTGAGCCAGCCGGAATCGAGCGGTACTTTGACTACCACGCCATACTCTTTTTCTGCCGCTTCTTTAAAAGCCAAACCGCTATCTTGGAAATTAATATTATATAATGGCATAATGATATTACTTGGGGTTGTTCTAACGAGCTCATCAATACTGTTATGATCATCAATCGATGCACCAAAAGCGAGTATCTTTCCCTCCTTTACTAATTCCTGAAAGATAGGATAAAGCGGGTTTTCACCATTACAAAGTTCAATTGCTGGGCTGTGCAGTATCACTGAATCGATATAGTCAGTTTTTAACATCCTAAGGCTGGTTTCAACCGTATCTTTAAGTGTATTGGGATCAAAATTTTCACCATCAGGACCGTGCCCGAATTTAGTATTCAGCACAACATCAGCGCGTTTATTGATTAACGCCTTGCCTAGATTTTCCATTGAGGCACCCTGTCCATAATTAAGCGCCGAATCAAAAAAGTTTATCCCCTGATCGATCGCTGCATGGACAAGGCGAATAGGATCCTGTTGCGCATCCCCCCATTCGCTTTTATTACAATTACCTAGTTGCCATGCACCAAATCCCAATTGAGAGACCATTTTACCCGTTTTGCCATACTTTCTTTGTTTCATAAAATGTCCTCATACATAGTCAATATTGACTGTATCAATGATACTTATGGTAACGCTATCTCTAATGACTAGTGCAATAAGCAACCGCTGCTAGTCATTGTTTTTTACTGTTCAAATAGTGTTTAGCGAGCATAATCCTGCGCACAAAAAAGCAAGCCACTGCCTTGATCTTTCTCCAATAAAACAGGCACAAGTGCGCCGGGAAGTACTGAATCAGGATCATCTGGTGCTTCTGGGCCACCAAGATCAGTTCTCAGCCACCCAGGATCAAGTAGATTCATTAACACATCGGTACCTTGCAAGGTTGGGATCATATCGCGCACATATCGTTCCAATGCCGCTTTTGAACAACTATAAGGCATAAGCTGAGGTTGATTATTAATGCCAGAAGATACATTAACAATACGCCCCCAATTTCGGGCTATCATTCCGGGCAGAAACACATCACATAGCTTCGCAGGCACAATGGTATTGACCCGAAAACTGATTCTATATTCCTCCTCTGTAGGCTCAAATGTCGGCTGATATTTCGTCATCATAGCGGCGTTATTATAAAGTATATCCAGATGATCATTGCTCAACGCCCTCACCTCACTGATCAAACGCTGCACATCAGCAATTGAATCAAGCTCAGCAGCCACGGCATAGACCTCATGTCCCGCCGCTTTTAATTCATCAAGTAAATTTTTCGTACCTTGTAATTCCCGTGAGTGCACAATGAGCTTGCAGCCTTTATTTGCAAGAGCCTTAGCAATGCGAAGTCCTATGCCACGACTGGCTCCTGTTACTAACGCCCATCTGTTTTCTATATCTATCATTTTTATCCTTTATTTTTTATTTTTTATTTTAAAAAATGGATCACAGTATCGACTTGCCATCTTCTCCTTATTGGATGCAGATTGAGCATCTTCAGGTAGTTTAGTTATATAGATACGCGAGGTCATATTTTTCACTAAAACATTGCAAATGAATATATGACAAAATAGAATTCATTGTTTGATATAACAAACAATAAGCGAGTGATGATTATGCATCAAGAACATAAAAAACTTGAAAGGCTAATGTTATTTAGCGAAGTGGCACGTCACTTAAGCTTCACCCTTGCCGCGGCAAGCCTACAAATATCACGAGGTCATTTATCCGCTCAAATTCGCCGCCTAGAAAAAGAGATGGGCTTACCTTTGTTAATTCGTTCCACCCGAAGTGTCCGTTTAACTGCAGAAGGTGAGCGCGTTTTTACAGGAACAAATAAAATTCGCCACTCGCTTCTAGAATTAGAACGCAATGCAGCCCATGAAGGCAAAACCATTGAAGGGTTAATAAAAATAACCGCTCCAAGCTTATTTACCGAGCGATTTCTGCTCGATATTTTTTCTAAATTTAGGGCCTTACATCCCGCCATTGAATTTTTGATAGACAGTAGTTATACCAGTTACGATCTTAATAGCAGCAATTTTGATTTGGCTTTTCGCGCAACCAACGAACCGCCTTTAAATATGGTGGCAAGAGCGATCTTGCCATATCAACACTGTTGCTGTGCTTCCCCTGCTTATTTAAAAAAAATGGGTAAACCACAGACGCCTGCTGACTTAAAAACACACCAGTGTTTAAGGGGACATGAGCAATTAACTTGGCCATTTTTAAGCGCTAACGTAGCTGCGGATGGTTGGCTACAGATAAATGATAATCATATGCTCAAGACTTTGGCATTAAGGGGGGAGGGAATTATTAGAGTACCTGAATACTTAGTAGATCAAGAGATTAACAATGGGGAGCTGGTTGCAATATTGGAAGATGATATGCCCAAAGGATTGACCATTTTTATGATTTACCCACAATTAATTCATCAGTCTAAAAAACTGACCGCCTTTATCGAATTTGCCAATGATTATTTTTAAATAAGCCATATCCTCAGCAAAAAGCGCTAACCCCTACCCGCTCTACGCCCTATGGCAATTTACAATAAAAACAACCAATTTATTCTCGTAATTATTTTGTTCTGGTAACATGAATATGCTTATTATATAAAATGGCACAGATAGCATCGCCACCAAAATCATATATGCGTATATATGTGAACTCTGTTGCATCCAAAGATGTTATTCGCTAGCTGTTACGGCTGTATTTGTATTAAAATCCGTCTTTTGACATTGTCGATGCTGAGAGCAAATAAATGGACCTCCCCAAACTAAATTTTCGCACCATTGAATGGCTCTTTTTTTTTACAGCCGCCATATCAGTCGTGTTAATTATCTGGCAATACTGGGGGATGAACCAAACAGTAGACATCTACCCCGCTCCTGACGCCATAATATCTGCGGGAGGTGATATTATAAATGGAGGTCATTCTGAAAGTACGCTAGTCGACACTGACGATGCTGCGAAGCTACACTGCCAAATCATACCCTCAAATACCTTTGCTTTTTGTACCCTTAATATTTCGATCGCAACAAACAGCTCGAACGGCATAGATCTAAGTCAATTTGACCATCTATCTCTTTGGCTTGAACACCAATCCAGTTCGCAAGATACATTATTAATTTACTTGGTAAACCGAGAAGTCAATCGAAGCCTTTCTAATGTCATCCACAATAAGAGCAACATGCAGGTCATATTGCCATCTTCAACAAGTTCTTTGTACCGTCTCCCCCTGAGTAACTTCTCAGTTCCATCATGGTGGATCCTGCAAAATAAAGCCACCGGCACTAAGGCTCAAAGCAATTTAAGCAATGTAACCAGCTTAAGCATAGCCACCGGTGACAGCCACTTGAAACGCAGTGTTGATATCACTTTATACAAGGCACAACTCAGCGGCAAATGGCTCAGCAGTCACGTATTGTATTTGGCCTTACTGATCTGCTGGATAACTATGATTTTCATGCTCGCCAGTTACCGACTTTATCAATTAAATACAAATATAAATTTAAAACACAAACAAACTGAAGAACTTACAGAAATAAACCATCTATTGCGTATTGAAAAAGATAAATTTGAAACATTGGCTAAAACAGATCTTTTGACGGGTATTGCCAATAGAGCAGGTACTCGTGATATTTTACAAAAACTACAAAACTCACCGGCTGACACCTGCTCACTAATCATGTTTGATATAGATCATTTTAAAAAAATAAATGATAGCTATGGCCATAAGGTTGGTGATGAAGCGTTATGTAATCTAGCTCAGTTAATCAAAAAAACAATCAGAGAAACAGATCATTTTGCTCGCTGGGGCGGTGAAGAATTTTTGATATTATGCCCTAATGCGACAAGTAAGAGCGCAATGACTATTGCCAATAATTTACGTATAAAAGTGAGTGAGGCCGACCTTATTCCCCAGCAAACTATTACTTGTAGTTTTGGGGTGGCTGAATCAAAGATGAAAGGACAACACAGCATCACCGCACTTTTCGAAGGCGCTGATTTAGCAATGTACAACGCCAAAAAACACGGTCGTAATCGAGTTGAAGTTCAATATGAAATTTAATCACTATCCTTACGGTGCTCATTACGAGAAAGAAAAATACTGTACACAAGAGATCATTTTTTGTAGTCAAGAGTGAGCTCGGTGATTTTGAACATTTTTGTTGACAACTGGGCGATAAAATTATTCTCTGGCCCGAGTGCCCAAAAGCCCCTTAACAACCAGTGAACGGCCGATAAACAGCAAAAATAGCTGAAATGAGAATATTATTATTCATTTCCGACAAGTAACTCTCGAACATGAATTAAAGATTTGCTATATTACGTCGCGATTTGGTCTGGATATACATTAAACGATATATGCTCTTTTTAGATCATTTTACAAATTACATATCTGTTTTCAGTAGATAATTATCAATAAACAGACTAACTCGGAGTGTTGCAATGAAAGTTCGTGCATCCGTTAAAAAAATCTGTCGTAACTGCAAAGTTATCAAGCGCAAAGGTGTTGTGCGAGTTATCTGTGTAGAGC
>NZ_JAHNZV010000045.1 GCF_022267535.1 Psychromonas antarctica | reverse complement strand
GTTTTAATAGGTTTTAATCTATTAAGCAACTGTTTTATTCATAACTTCATCAAACGATTTGTTCACTTCAGTTACTTTAGCTTTTTCAATAATAAAATCAATAGCTTGTTCTTCTAATGCAACATTTTCCATATTTTGCAGCATTTCTTTGTTACTTTTGTAGTATTCGATCACTTCTAACGGATTTTCGTATGCCGATGCTGCTGATTCGATTAAGGCTGTTACTTTATCTTGATCTACCTTTAACTCATTCACTTTGATAACTTCACCGAGTAATAGACCAACTTTAACACGTTTTTCAGCTTGTTCAGTGAATAACTCAGCAGGTAATTCAGGTAAGTTTTGAGCATCCATTTGTTTAGCGTAACGCTCCATGGCCTGCTTGCGTAAAATAGTAACCTCACTTTCAACTAGCGCTTTTGGTATTTCAATTACATTATTTTCGACTAAAGCCGTTAATACTTTATCTTTAGCACTGTTTTTAAGCACTTGCTGAAGTTCACGCAACATGTTTTGTTTAACATCAGTTTTTAAAGTTTCTAGTTCACCACTTTCAACACCAAACTTTTTAATAAATTCAGGTGTGATTTCAGGTAGAACTTGCTCTTCAACGACATTCAATTTAATCGCGAACTGTGCAGCTTTACCTTTAAGGTTTTCTGCATGGTATTCTTCTGGGAAATTTACGTCAATAGTAAATTCCTCTCCTGCTTTTTTGCCTAGGATACCCGTTTCAAAGCCAGGGATCATACGGTTACTACCGAGTACGATTTGGAATGCTTCGGCATTACCGCCTTCAAAGACCTCACCATCGATTGAACCTTCAAAATCAAGTGTCACTTGATCATCATTTGCAGCTTCACGTTCAACACTGCTCCAAGTAGCATGTTGTTTACGCAGCGTTTCAATCATTTTATCTAAATCTACGTCAGTGACTTGTGCAGACTCTTTTTCAACAACTAATTCTTCAAGCGCGTTTAATGTCACTTCAGGGTAAACTTCAAACTTAGCTGTAAACACAAAATCTTCGCCCTTTGCACGTACTTTTGGCGCGACCGTTGGTGCTCCAGCGGGGCTTAGTTTTTCAGCCATTACGGCTTCAAAAAAGTTGCGCTGCATTACTTCACCAGCAACTTCATGCTCGATAGCATCGCCAAAACGTTTAGCAATAACAGATGCAGGTACTTTACCAGGGCGGAAGCCGTCAACACGTTGTGTTTTAGATAAATGACGGATACGACCATCATACTCTTTTTCAAATACGTCAGCGGCAACAGTAATTGTGAGTGTGCGCTCTAGACCTTGTGTTGATTCAACAGATACTTGCATTTTATTTCCTTTACCTTTTACGTTAATAATTTAAGTTCTCTCATTGCTCTATTAAATAGGGATCAACAAAGAAATTACAAGGGCTAAAATGAATGTTTTTCATTGTAGCCCTATTTACTTTGTTATATGAGCGCATTAAATTAATTTAATTGATGAAATTTAAGACGCGCTATTATAGCCCCTGCGTTGTCTTTAGTCGAGTTTTACACGCCTGCAAATATTGAGTGTTCAGCACAGTTTTTAAAATTAATACTTCTTTTACACCTCCGTTTTGATAATTCTCATTAATATCAAACCAGTTGTGGATTAACTACCGCAATCACATTTACATAAGTAATGATAAATAAAGTATCCGAACAGGCAGTCAATTAATACATTTACTATTATAGTGTTAGTTTGAAAACGACACACAACTCAACAATTATTTTAGGAGCAATTATGTCCGCCCATGAAAAAATAAACTATTTAGAATTTCCAAGTAAAAATCTGATAAAAACAAAATCTTTCTTTTGTAGTGTTTTTGACTGGCAATTTAAGGACTACGGATCTGAATATTCGGTGTTTTTAGGTGCAGGAATAAACGGAGGATTTTACTTGGCTAACTTAAGTTCAACGGCTAAAAATGGCAGTGCCTTGGCCGTTATTTATAGCAATAACATTTCCCAAACGGCACAAAAAATAAAACAAGCAGGGGGACTAATCATCAAGCCAACGTTTTCTTTCCCTGGCGGCGTACGTTTTCATTTTTCAGATCCAAATGGTAATGAGTACGCTGTTTGGTCTGAACAGGAATAAATAGTTAAGCGCTAATAGCCTTCGCCTGTTAGCGCGACTTTCTTTAAAGTAAAAATCCTTGTATTCCTGAGAAAACAATTTGCGCGCCAATTGCCGAAACAAATAGTCCGGTTATTTTTGGTAAAATCTCTAAGCCTTGTCTACCAAGCAAAAGCTGTATGCGATTGGCTAAAAATAAAACCCCGACTAATGATATAACGGCAGTG
This sequence comes from Psychromonas antarctica, assembly GCF_022267535.1. Taxonomy (GTDB): domain Bacteria; phylum Pseudomonadota; class Gammaproteobacteria; order Enterobacterales; family Psychromonadaceae; genus Psychromonas; species Psychromonas antarctica. The sequence goes on along the minus strand of NZ_JAHNZV010000045.1, from coordinate 19,466 downwards.
AGTAACGACAGTACAACTAAGAGAATATTTAGCGGCCCAGACATTTCTGCACCAATAACCATTAAAATACCAATCATACCGGGACCAACAGCGCTCGGGATTGCCAGCGGTACGACAGCAAAATCTTTAATAGTCACATCTGTATTTTGTGTTGGATCGGTTATCGGCGTTTCACCATCGGAACGTATCATATCTAATGCACTCAAAAAGAGCACAGTTCCGGCTCCAATTTTAAATGCATCGAGGGTGATGCCAAACAAGCTAAAAATATATTTTCCAAACAGCAAAAAGACCAAACTGGAGACGGTAACAGCAATCGCCATCTTAATAATTACGCTCTTTTTGTGCGCTTTAGTGAGGTTTTTACTCTGCGTCAAAAAGAGTGATAACACGAAAAAAGGGGTCATCATAAAAAATATTTTTAAATACAACGTAAAAAACGCTTCCATCACTAATTCCAATTTTATCTAGGTCTGTAAATTTGTGCCGATGCTAACATAAAGTTTGATATTTTCACGATAAATATGAGCATAATTTGAAATAGTTTGAACTCTATAATGGGTATGTTAATCAGCCGCAGATCTCAGTGCAATAAGCATTCAATTGCGCAATTAAATCCTCTGCTTTTAGTTCAATTTCTAGACCTCGCCTTCCAGCACTGACATAGACAGTCGCAAAATTTAACGCGCTGCTGTCAAGCACTGCTTTTAATCTTTTTTTCTGTCCCAATGGACTAACACCACCTAATATATATCCCGTAGAACGCTGCACATCACTCGGATCTGCCATCTTGACTTTTTTGCCTGAAAATACTTTTGCCACTTGTTTCATACTCAATTTCTTAGATACAGGTAAAATAGCCACCACTAACTGAGAGTCATCCACATTAACCACTAATGTTTTAAATACTTGTTTCGGGTTGGCCCCCATTTTACTGACGGCCTCCATACCATAATCATCACAACCTTTATCATGTGCATATTGGTGAACTTGGAATACTATTTTTTGTTTTTCTAAAAGATCAATTGCGGGTGTCATCTGAAATTTCATCCTAATAATGTTGCGGCACGCCAGTCTGATGTGTCTTTCTACAGCAAACCAAATATAACTATCAACGTTGTATGACATGAGCATTGTAACTTCATGGCCTTAATGATAATTCCGGATACAGTACCCTGAGTTGCGCTTAAATTATTAAATTTCACCGCTTCCCCTATTAACAACGAATGATCCTACGTATGATAGATTAGTATAACAACGACGTGAAGACGACTTCACCTCTCAAGAAATATTGGGGACGACCCCGTGATATGAGAGGTGTTTATGAGCTGGTTTATGCTAGTTCTTGCGGGATCACTTGAGATCTGCTGGGCTATTGGTCTCAAATATAGCGAGGGTTTTACACGTTTATGGCCAACCATAGGGACCGTATTTTCACTGATCGCAAGCTTTGTATTATTAGGTCTGGCCATTAAAGCTATCCCTATTGGAACTGCTTATGCGGTATGGGTTGGTATCGGTGTTGTTGGTACGACCATACTAGGAATAGTGCTCTTTGACGAGTCTGTGAATATTTTAAAGGTAACCAGCCTAGCCTTTCTTTGCATCGCTATAATCGGTTTAAAGCTGGCCCATGCGTAACAGGCCTGACGTTATTGACAGCCTTTGAGTGCATGCTAATTTACCCATTACAGCATGCCTAATATTTCCATAATCTATATCGAACGCAGGCTTTAACGCAGCACTATACCCATTGAGAAGGTTCTATATGATCAACAACAATACGATTCCATACTTTTCTGAACAACAACTTTCGAGTTTAGGTCTTAGCACGACTGAATGCGTTGATATGATTGAATCATTGATTTTAAAGGTTGAAAAGAAAACGGCTTGGAGTGCGCCTAAGTCGGTTATTCTGCCAGATGATGGGCGATATATGATGGCAGCATTAGCAGCTAGTGACACCCCTTCGCTGCTGGTAGTCAAAACGGTAGTGCTTAATCCGCATAATCGCGACTGCGGGCTACCTCAGATAAATGGTCTCGTCACTATGCTCGATAGCAGTAATGGCTTACCGGTTGCTATTCTTGATGGGAATTGGATCACCGCTGTACGTACTGCGGCCTTAAGCGCTACGGCAGCCAAACATATGGCAAGAAAAGAATCTTCAGTTATCGCTTTTATCGGCTGTGGGGTTCAGGCCAAGAGCCATTTGCATGCATTTTTAGAAATTTTCCCGCTCAAGGAAGCACGACTGTACGGCCGTGGACAATCTAATATTGATAGTCTTTCGGCAGAGGTACGCGCTCAATCAATCTCTGCTGTTGTTTGCAGTTGTGCTGAAGACGCCGTTACAGGGGCAGATATTATTATTACTTCCGTCACCTATTGCGCTCATTTACCTCCTTTCCTTGATGCCAATTGGCTTAAAGCTGGCTCTTTTTCGGCCATTGTCGATCTCGCAGCACCTTGGAAGAAATCAACTTTTTCGGCATTTGATCAGATAACCATCGACGATATGGAGCAAGAGGCGTTGTTGCCAAATAAACTGCTTGCACCTGAGTTGATTACGGGGGATTTATCGCAGTTAGTTTTAGGAAAGTATGTCGGGCGAAATCATGATAGTGACCGAAATGCCTTTATATTTAGAGGCCATGCACTAGGCGATCTGGCATTATCAATACTTGCCTATCAAAAAGCAGCGACAATGCTCTTACCTCTTTCTACTGAGGATCGACCACTTTAAGCATAAAAATCATGCTACGAATTGATTCCAGTTTAAAAAAATCATCCCTGAATGACAACGTTTTAAATTGTAATTATAACTGGCTCCCCCCAACGGTGACGGCCCCTCAATTTTATTGAACAACTTGGAGACTTAAGCCTTCGCTATTTCAGCGATGCTTTATGAGAGCGTTGTTACGGCCAGTCTCCATCATAAACAATACGATACTAATAATATAAGCTGAACAGCCAAGCGCATATTTTTGCTTGTTAATATTCATTGTATAAAGCCAAGCCCTCTTCAGAAACAGAGATCACTTTGAAGTGCCTGTATGCATCTCCTGGTTTTGCCATGCCCGGTGAATGTTTTGGCATACCGGGTACAGCAATAGCAGATATATTGTCAGGGCGCTCTTTAAGTAAACGAGCCATATCTGATTCAGGAACATGCCCTTCAATCAGATAACCATCGATCACTGCGCTGTGGCAAGACTGCAATTGCTGTGGCATGGCAAACTCTTTTTTGATTTCTGACCAATCATTTTGATGATGTATATTCACTGTATAGCCTTTATCTTCCATGACGGCGGCCCATTTAGTACAACATCCGCAAGTCGGCGATTTATATAATTCAATGGAGGGTTGTGCAAACACAGAAAAGCTTGCCATGGTTAGCGAAAATACTAATGTTTTTTTCGTTAGTTTCATAATAAACATCCCTTAATGGTATTAGTTAATATCAATAATAAAAGTTAAATTGATACATTGTTCGCTTAATCACAATCTTGGCGAAATTGGCGGTGACTTTTTCTAATGTGCTCTTTGATTTTGTTCAAAATCGTTTTGATATCCGTTTTATTTTGCGTGGCAGCTAATTGCTTAAAGAGATCATTAAGTCCGGTCATCGCCTGCATATATTGCATATGCTGATGATGCTGTTCTGCGCTCATCCCTTTCATGCTTGGCATTGCTGACATATCATGGCTGCCGCTATCCATCTTCATCGCGCCTTGATTCATTTTTGAATGATCCATATCGGACATATTCCCCATGCCCATTTCAGAATGGTCCATATCATCCATACTGATTTTTGAATGATCCATCTCACCATCACTATCCATATGTTTAATTTTCACGGGCGTTTGCTTAGCGGCCATAACATTTAACGTTAATAGTTCATTAATATGCTGCTGCATCTTTTGTGGATCATCAGCTTTGAAACTTTTGACATAACCACGTAGTTCACTTTTCATGGATTTCATCATGTTGCCCAATTGCGTATCTTCAATTTCACAGTGATCTTCATGAGCATATGCACTTGAAAGTGGCATTGATAACAGCAATAAACTACCTAATAACAGCGCTATTTTACTTTTTTTAATCTTCATTTTATTTTCCTTTTATGTTTAATTAAATTGTTATTTGTGTCCGTTTGTATATTAAATAGCACGCTATTAACCTTAAGAAAGCGTGCCTAATATACGACCTAATCGAAATTAAGCTGCTTACGCAGAGTGATTTTTTTCCATTGAAAATAGACCGCCGGTAGAATAAGCAGGGTCAGAATAATGGCACTGACCATCCCGCCAATCATCGGTGTGGCAATACGCTGCATCACCTCTGAACCAGTACCATCACCGTACATAATAGGCACTAATCCCATCACCACGGTCGCCACGGTCATCATCACCGGGCGAACACGCAATCCCGCGCCTTCCATGACAGCTTCTTTTAAATCGTCGATATTAAAACGAGCAAGACGCTGCGCTTTTTTAGCTGATAATGCTTGATTTAAATAAAGCAGCATGATTACACCAATCTCTATTGATACCCCAGCAAGGGCAATAAACCCCACACCAACAGCAATCGAAAAGTTAAATCCAAGTAAATACATCAGCCAGATTCCGCCCATTAAGGCAAAAGGTAGCGTAGCTAAAATCAATAACACTTCTCCGACTCGACGAAAAGCCAGATACAGCAGGATAATAATAATGGCAAAGGTAAAAGGAATCACTTTAGCTAAACGCGCATTGGCTTTCTGCATATATTCATATTGCCCAGACCAGATCAGTGAATATCCGACTGGCAAGGTTAATTTATCATTAACGATTTGCTGTGCATCTTTGACGTATGAGCCCAAATCGACGTTTTCAATATCCACATATACCCATCCATTGAGACGTGCGTTTTCTGTTTTTATCATCGCTGCGCCCGCCTCGATATACACATCCGCTACATCCGCCAAGCTGATATTGATTTTTCCAGGGGTAACGATTGGCAGACTTTTAAGTGCACTGACTGAATCGCGATAATCGTTGGGATAACGCAAATTAACGGGATAGCGTTCCAGCCCCTCGATGGTTTCAGTAATGTTTTTACCACCAATCGCTACAGCAACTAACTGCTGGATTTGCGCAATATTAAGCCCATAACGTCCGGCTTTTTCACGGTTAATATCTACTTTGACATAACGCCCGCCGGTTACCCGTTCGGCATAGACTGAAGCGGTTCCCTTCACATTTTTTAAGATTGACTCGACTTGCTTACCGATTTTTTCAATTTCACCTAAATCAGCCCCCGCTATCTTGATACCAATTGGCGTTTTAATACCCGTGGCTAGCATATCGATGCGCGTTTTAATGGGCATAACCCAAGCGTTAGTAAGACCCGGAAACTGGATCAAACTATCTAGCTCTTCTATCAGCATTTTTTTTGTCATGCCGACTCGCCATTGCTCTTTGGGTTTAAATTGAATGGTCGTTTCGATCATAGTCAGCGGTGCCGGATCCGTGGCGGTTTCTGCGCGGCCAATTTTGCCCCAAACAGTTTTCACTTCGGGCACTGTTTTAATCAGTTTATTGGTCTGCTGCAGTAACTGTCGCGCTTTACCGATAGAGATACCCGGATAAGTAGTCGGCATATACATCAGGTCGCCCTCATCCAGCGGCGGAATAAACTCGCTACCGATTTGGCTGACAGGATAGAATCCCACTAATAACACCGCTAATGCAAAGCTAATGGCTAACTTTGGAAAGCGTAAGCTAAAAGTCAAGACCGGTTTATATAACGCCACAAAAAAACGATTTAGCGGGTTTTTATGCTCGGGTAATACTTTTCCGCGAATAAAATAGCCCATCAGTACAGGAATCAAAGTAATAGCCAATCCAGCAGAAGCCGCCATTGCATAGGTTTTAGTAAATGCCAAAGGTGAAAACATCTTGCCAGACTGCCCTTCTAAGGCGAACACAGGTAAGAAACTAAAAGTAATAATCAGCAGTGAAAAAAACAGTGCGGGTCCGACTTCATTGGCCGCCTTGGCGATTACTTGCCAGCGATTAGCATCCGTAAGCGGCGTTTTTTCCATATGTTTATGGACGTTTTCAATCATCACAATCGCACCATCAACCATCGCACCGATAGCAATGGCGATTCCCCCAAGTGACATAATATTGGCATTAATGCCCTGCCAGGACATGATAATAAAGGCGATAAAGATCCCCACAGGCAGACTTAATAAGACCACTAATGAGGAGCGAAAATGAAACAGGAAAGCGGCGCAGACGACGATCACCACCAGAAACTCTTCAAGTAATTTATGGTAAAGATTTTCTACTGCGTTGCTAATTAACTCGGATCTGTCATAGGTAGGAATAATTTTCACACCATCGGGCAAGCCTTTTTGCAATTCATTGAGTTTGTCTTTAACCGCGGCAATTACCCCTTGTGCATTTTCACCAAAACGCATCACTATCACACCGCTGACCACTTCTCCCTCACCATTAAGCTCACTAATACCACGGCGCATCTGTGGACCTAAATTAATGGTAGCCACATCCCCGAGTAAAAGCGGTGTGCCCTGCGCATTGACCTGCAGTGGAATCGCTTTAAGATCGTCAATGGAGGCGATATAACCTGATGTGCGTACCATATATTCCGCTTCACCCATCTCGATCACACTGGCGCCGCTTTCCTGGTTCGCCTGTTTAATGGCGTTACTTATTTTGCTCAGCGGCAGGTTATAGGCTCGTAATTTATTTGGATCAACACGTACCTGATACTGCTTAACCATCCCACCAACCGTGGCTACTTCAGAAACACCCGCTACTGTTTGCAGTTCAAATTTCAAAAACCAGTCTTGCAAACTGCGCAGTTCACTTAAATCATGCTTGCCGCTTTTATCCACCAAGGCGTAACTAAAGATCCAGCCTACACCAGTAGCATCAGGCCCTAATGCAGAGCGTGCTGCTTCCGGCAGATTAGGCGCCACTTGGGAGAGGTATTCCAGCACGCGCGAGCGTGCCCAGTAGATATCGGTATTATCATCAAAAATAATATACACATAAGAATCACCAAAAAACGAATAACCACGCACTGTTTTTGCGCCCGGCACAGATAACATTGCAGTGGTTAGCGGATAAGTCACCTGATCTTCGACCACTTGCGGCGCTTGTCCCGGATAACTAGTTTTAACAATTACCTGTACATCACTGAGATCCGGAATGGCATCTATCGGCGTTTTCTGAATGGCATACAGACCATAAAGAACAATCACCAGTGTCAGCAGTAGCACCATAATACGGTTGTGGATTGACCAATTTATTATTCTGCTTATCATAATTGCACCTTTTGAGTTTGAGGTGAGTGCAGATAGCCAAGATCTAACCAATCGAGGTCGTTATCGTCATTATTGCTGTTGGAGTTGGAGTTGGAGTTGGAGTCAGATTGAGACTCTGCTTGTTTGTCGTTTTCAATCTCCAACATGCGCTCAAAATCAGCGCTGATACTCGATTCTGAATCTAATAAAAACTGTGCCGAAGTAACAATATTTTGCCCTGCGCTTAACCCTGATAGCACTTCCACAGAATCGTTGTTTTCCAATCCTAATTTAACAATCACGGATCTAAACTGACCATCACCTTTCGCTAACACCACACGGTTCATATTACCGCCATAAATTACCGCTTCACGTGGGATTTGCACTCTGGCTTGATCCATTTTAGGGGTAAGCACAACACTGGCAAACATATTAGGCTTAAGCTCTCCGGTGGGGTTCGCAAACTGCAGACGCACTCTTAGGCTGCGATTAATGGCATTCATTTCCGGATAGATAAAATCAACTTGCCCATCCCATTGCTGTCCCGGGAAATAATCAAGTCGCATTGAGGCGAGATCACCGAGCTTAACTAAGGATACTTGCGCTGCAAAAACTTCAACATCCACCCAAATCGTATCTAAATTAACCGCCTTAATCACCACGGTTGACGGTGAAATAAAAGCCCCTTCATTCAATTTAAGTTCCGAAATAGTGCCTTTTTGTGGTGCATAAACAGTAATGTTTTGTAATACTTTTTTATTTTTTATTATCGTTGCAATTTGTCCTGCACTTACCCCTAACGCTTGTAAACGGCTTTTTGATGAGTCCACCAGCGTGCGCCGATTTAAGTTAATCGCATTAAAAAGATCTGCTTGTGCTTTAACAAGCTCCGGCGAATAAAGATCAAATAGCGGATCACCTTTTTTTACCTGCGCAGCAATCGATTTCACATAAAGTTTTTCAATCCAACCCGATACACGGCTATTGATTTGCCAAAGCGCATCTTCATTAGCCTGCACAGTACCCAAAGTATCAATATTGATTTTAAAATCACCTTTAATGACCTGTGCAGTACGTACGCCAAGGTTATTTTCAACAGCGGCTGAAATAGTGACCAGCCCAGCCTCTGAGTGGCCACCGACTTCTTCATAAACAGGCACTAAATCCATGCCCATGGGTGATTTACCTGGTTTATCGCGACGATATTCTGCATCCATTGGCGCGACCCAGTACAATATTTTAGGCGCTTCATTTTGCACATTTTCGGCTTGCGCATAGACAGGTACTAACTCCATCCCCATGGGCGATTTACCGGCTTTATCACGGCGATAGTTGGCATCCATGGGTGCAACCCAATACAAAATCTCAGGCGCTGATAAAGTTGTTTCTACTGAAAAATAACTACTCACTTGCTGGTGATTAGCGGTAAAAAAACCAACCAGAAAACCCACTACTAAAACCACTAAAACTAATAAATAACGCATAATACTTTCCTATTAAAGAGCCTGAAAATAACGAATATTAGAGAGGCTTTTCAATCCGTCGAAATATAATTGTTGATACTCTAAAGAGAGGCTCTGCTGATGAATGTAAGCAGCAATGACCGCTTTAAAAGGGCGCGTATTGGACTGATAACTTTCCTCTAACAACTTAACCTGCTGCTTTGCCTGTTTGAGTAGACTGTCCTGATAGCGAGTTTGACGCATTTTCAGTTGTCGATAATTGACGATTTCGGTTGTTAATTGTCTATTAAGCTGACGTAATAACAAACGCTGCTCAGCTTGTTTTTGTCCTTTAATCTGCTGCGCGGCAATAAGCTTTTGATCTTGGCGTTTATCCGTAAAAAGAGGAATATCCATAGAGATAAACGCGCTTAACAAATCTGATCGCCTCTCGCCCATCGCTGTCTCACTTAAGCGGTGGCCGTAACCTACCTCCACTTTAAAACTCGGTAGGTAGTCTTGTTCTGCGAGCGCGATACCGTTATCTGCCAAGGCAATATTCTGGGTCAGCATTTTTGCTTTAGGGTGCCCACTGAGTAGTGCGTAATGGCCACCATTTCCATCCCCAAAGGCATCCACATAAGCGAGTGTTTGTGGCCACTGCGGAATATCACTGGGTAGTTGCTGATATGCATTTTGGCCAATCCACTCACTTAGCAAACTACGGTAAGTGAGCGACTGCTGCGTTAAACTCGCTATTTTCTCGGAAAATTTACCTAACGCTATTTCAGCGGCAATCAGATCGTCATTATCAGCCAACCCCAATGAAAACTGGGTTTGTAAATCAGCGTAAAAACCGGAAAAAAGCTGTTTGTTTTGTTTAATTATGGTCAGTGATTTTTCCACAAAAAGAATGTTAAACCATAACTGCTGCACGTTTTTTTTCACTGTTAACTGGCGAGCTAAACCTTGCAAAACCGCAAGTTGTGATTGCTGATTAAAACCTTTTTGGCTGAGTGCAAGCTGTGAGCCACGACTAAATTGCTGTGCGAGGCCAAAAGTCAGTTGGGTCATGGGATCCTCATCTAATGCAAAACTGTCCGTAGGCAAATTTGCCATCCCCAGTTTGATCATCGGATCCGGCAACGTCCCAGCAACGCTTCCTTGTGCAATGAGTGATGCTTGTTGGTATTGATATATCTGCTGTGCTGGATCTGATTTAATCGCTATCTGCTCGGCCTCAGACAGACTAATGCCCAGAGCAAAAAGGTTAAAACTGAGCAAAAAGCTTAAGCTGAATAGCGCCTTGTTTAATAAAAAATAGCGGCTGATTTTCATCATCACACTCCTTCAATTGCACTCCTTTTGATTGCTTTCTGATGCCTAGAAAGCTGTGATAAAAAGGAGTGCGGTCAATATAAATTAATCTGTATTCTGATAGCTAGGCGAGTCGACGCACTAAAATCAAATGAGTAGCCTGCTAGAAAACAAGCAAAAAACAGTTAACTTAGAAAGGGAGGACGATATAAAGATTCTGGAAAATAATAAGGGGAAGCAGCACTACCAGTTTGGTAAGCAAGCTGTAATTGAGGCTGGTATACACTATAAGCATAGTCAATAAAATAGAGCACAGAAACCACGGTCATAAAGTCGCAATTATTTTGACAGTCCATGTTGTGCGTCATATCATTGCCACTGCAAGGCGCTTTGTTCATGTGAAATTTGTTTAAGTCGATAGACATCGCACAATTAACCATAGAACTCATTTCACTTTTTGATTGTGCTGCAAATACAGTGACTTTCTGAGTGAAAGTAATCAGTATTGTAAACATCAATATTAAAGTGATAATTCGTTTCATATTTAAACCGCAGTTGCGTAGATAGTATGATAATAGACTCTGACCTAGGGGTAAGGTCAATATTTAAATCACTATTTTTAGCAAATTATTTTGAGTAAATTTCAATAAATATAAAAACACAAACTATGGAAATGCACAATCAGCAAGTAATATTGCACATCTTAAGGCATCATGAGTGTAAGCTTTCGCTTATATACCCGTTACCAATCAAGTTGCTTTGTTCAGTCGTTAGCTCGGACAGCAAGACAAGGCGCAACATGATGACAATGGCTAGCCCTTATCGAATGTTGCAACGCAGAATTGCTTTTCGAGCTAGCGACCCGCAGGGCAAGCTGTGAGGCAAGCATCTTCATTGTTAGAAAGTATTGATTGAACCAGTTAGATCTTCAACTTTCTGCCTAGAATCTACTCACCTCACAACTTGCTGAACTTTGCATCTTTAATGGTAACGGGTATATACCCCCCTGTTTGCGGATCAGGCATAAACGTCAAGTAATTCTTGATACTCTGCAAACTATCTTGCTGATAATGAGAAACATAAAGAAGCTGACTCAGGTTTTCTCTAGCAATAAGCTCAAGGGTTCTTTTAACTAATCTTCTACCTAGATAATCAAGTCCTTGATATGGCTCATCCAGTATTAATAAAGTCGGCTGCTTTACGATTGCTCTTGCAATCAGTAATAACCGTTGTTGGCCATATTCCAATTCCCTGAAAGATGTTTTAGCAAACTGGCTCATATGCAGGATCTCCAGCCACTCTCTAGCAATCTCCAGCTCCGCAATAGTGGTCTTTTGATAAACACCGATAGAGTCATGAAACCCCGATAAAATAACCTCTAGTGCAGAGCAGTTAACCCGATACTGCAGATGAAGCGCAGAAGAAACCATGCCGATATTCTTTTTTATCTCCCAGATAGTTTCACCCGAACCACGTTGTCGACCGAAAATCTGAATATCATTACTGTAACACTGTGGGTGGTCACCAAAAATCAAACCTAACAAGGTACTTTTTCCACAGCCATTCGGCCCTTTTACTTGCCAGTGTTCACCTTTATTAATGCACCAGTTTACACCTGAGAAAATGACTTTTCCCCCATAGCCCACTTTACCGTTTTTTATCTCAAAAATAGGATCAGAAAATAAATAAGTGTGGCGATGACGTCTTATCAACGCCATCATCTGTTCGCTTTGCTCTTTTGACTGTGCTTTTATCTGCGCGATGACGGGATGCTTATCCCAAGAGCTCTTATCCATCAGACTGTCTAGCTTACCCTGACTAAATAGCGCGATTTTATCTATCCACTCGGGCATATCTTGTTCACGAGAAACGATAATCATGATCTGAATGGAATCAGACAATACCGCCAAATAATTTGCTAAAGATTTTCGATGTGCTGCATCTAACCCCGCATAAGGTTCGTCCAACAGCAAAAATTCAGGTTGCGTTGCTAATGCTCTGGCCAGCATTAAACGTCTTGTTTCTCCAGTAGATAGCATTCGGAAGCCACTTTTCTGCAGATCCAGAAGATCAAGTTCAGCAAGCAAATGCTGGGTAAGTCGATGATTTGTACACTGTTCATAAATAAGCGCATAAACCGTACTACCAGTATCAATGTGATCCATAAAATCAGAGTCATCATTGGCTAACTCGCGTTCCAACAAGCGCTGCTGTTCGATCAAAGAGACCAGAGCAATATTCCCACTGCTGGACTCAATATTCCCAGATAAATAAAGGATTCCCCGCAAAGTAAATCTCCCAGCAAAGAGCCAATATCACCTTCAGTACTGAATACCCCCCAAGATTGCTTTTCCTGAATAATCCAATGATCAATAGCAAGCGTAAAGGTGGCAGTCTCAGCCTTTAACTGTTCAAACTTTATTTCCATTTAATGCATTTCCCCGTTTTCTGTTATAGACACGAAGTGACTTGAAAGCATTGATTTAACGACTTTGAGCCTGAAGTAATCTAATAAAAGCAAACAACTCAGGTTAAAATAAACGCTTCCGCCTACCCCGTAAAAGCGCGTAATCAATCTACCATGTGGGCTAGCTTTATTAGGAATGGGGTTAATGTGCTTACAAAACACTTGTAAAAAAGAGAGTTATAGAGAATCCACACGGCTTACTTTTCTTTTGTCATTTCCGGTTATTTCCTTACTCGGGATTGGCGCGACAATATAGGGACTGTTAGTCGGTTTAATGCGTTTTTAGTTAACCAAAAAACTGGTTTTCAATTTTACTACATGACCGTTAGCCACAAGATTATCAATATGCAGTATCAGCTAAACTGTTTGCTGTAAGCACTTCGAGATCGCTTGCGCCTTCTAATATAATGAAGTTAGCCTGTTTTTCTTGCTCGATACCGTACTCTTCTTCAACGTATAGAGTATTAGCGCCCTTATCGGTGATAACATTTAAGCAATTTACCATAGGCAAGCAATAACGTTGTTCAAATAGAGAAAAACCGCAGGGCTCAGTAAAATCTAACACTGCTTCTGAAGTATCTTTTATAAATTCAGATCCCGTAAAGATTAGCATGCCTGCAGTTAGTTATTTAACTCGACCGGATCTCATTTTATTGCTCACCATCGAGGGTAGTGCGTACTGAAAACGCCGCTTACTCTACCTCTAGTATCCCATAGCTTGACATTATCTGTTTAATATCACCTCCATTAATCATATTTTGTAATGCTTGAGAAACATCTTTCTCCCGAGCTAATAGCGGAGATTGCTTAGAAACAGCGAGATAAACCGGATGTGCAAGGCGATGCACATATTTGGCGTGCTTAAACTCATCATTAAGGCCAGAGAGCTTAAGCTGCACATCTCCCGTAACACAAGACATAATAACCGCGTCGATGCTCTGGGCTTTTAGTAAACGAAATAAAGTGATATCTTTTATAGCGTAATGCTTTTTAATACTAACATCACTATCAAATGGTTCAAAATAAGCAACTTTATTAACCACTCCAATGGTTATATTTTGTAGGTCTTGGTAGCCATTAATCTCGGCCGATTGGGATTTTTTTTGATAAAAGCATGTATTTTGTACACGACGATAAGGCGGCTCTATAAATTTCATATATTTTTCACGTTCAGCTGTTTTGAATAGGCCGCTCATTACATCACCTTCACCTACTTGCATATACTTTAAACAGCGTTTCCAGCCACAACCTTTAGTGACCAGCTGTAATTCTAAACGACGACTTAAGCCTTTAAGAATATCGATATCAATACCCGTTAGACTGCCATCTTTTTCTAAGACTCGCCAAGGCGGCCAATGAGAATTAGCAGTGGTGAGTTGCTCTGCCATTATCGAGGCTGGCAATAACCATAAAATAAAAGCAATAAAATTAGGCAAAAAATTCTCCCGTTAGTTGCAAATGAAGGTAAAAGACGGATCATCTCTCTTTGGCTTTTTAAATAATTGAATTAAAGGTAAAGCTATAACTTAATGAAAATGAAACATATCAGTCGCAATTTTGATATTCATTTTAAAATTCGTCTTTTATTTGTCTACCATGTCTGCATTCAATGCAGCTTAGAAAAAAATTGATATTGACACAAAAGAGTCACATAGCAATCAATGACTGGGATAGTTTAAAGTAATATTATTCAATAGCATAAATGTGTTCAGGTTAATATAATCGCCGTAAATAAGTGCGTTTAGCTGCGCTACAATCAACGTCATAATCTGAGTATCTCACCTTTTATAGCAACTGAATTAATTCCCCCCTAAATATTTATTCTATAAGCTTTGTAACTGTTGATGTAGGCTAGCGTAATAATCATCTTTCGCTAATAAATCATCATGATTACCCGAAATACGTAATACGCCATCTTCCATTAAGTGAATTTTATCCATTTTGGTCATAGCGGTTAATCGATGACTGATCATCAATACGGTTTTATCCTTGGCAAACTCAAATAATAAAGAAAGAATCTCCCTTTCAGTGCGTTTATCTAAACCTTCTGTAGGTTCATCGAGTAAAAGTAACGGGGCATCTCGCAATAAAACTCGAGCAACACCAATGCGTCGTTGCTCACCCCCCGATAGTTGTCGCCCGCCTTCGCCTATCCATGCATCTAAGGGATTTTCTGATTTTGTTAATGCAGATAATCCGACTTTATCAAGTATTGCAATTAACCGCTGATCGTTGATTTTTTCACCGGCTTTCTGCGCTGCAGTTGTTGAATAGTCAGCCATCATAGGCTGCGCTAAGGTTAGGTTGCTTCTTAACGTACCGCTAAAAAGATAAATTCGTTGGCTTACTAGCGATATTCCATCCGTTAAAGCTTTTTGGCTATATTGCTCAATTTCAACACCATCAACTAATAAACTCCCCGAGTTTGCTTGCCATTCCCGCGTAATCAACGCGAGTAGGCTGGATTTACCACAACCAGTTTGTCCGAGTAAGGCTACTTTTTCGCCCGCTTGAATGGATAAGTTAATCCCTTTAAGTATTTCCTTCCCCTTTTCTTCATAGGCGAAAACAATCTCGTTGAGCTGCAATGCGCCTTGTTTTATGGTTTTCTTATTTTGCTTGTTAAATACAATATCTGGCGCTTGTTCAACTAATTCATTAACACGCTTGGCGGCATGTATACAAGATGACAGGTGCTGAAAAGCGCCAGCAATAGGCATTAGCATTTCAATACAAGCCAGCGTCATAAAAACAATCATCGCTAACATCGGGCCGGGTGGTTGATGGTCGCCAATACCCGAAGCCGCAACATAAAGAACAAGCACCACAATCGCGCCATGACATAAGATCAACGCGGCTTGGCTAAAGGCCGTTACATTGGCCATTGCACGCTGACTATCTATCAGGTCTGCTTCAGATTCTGTTAATTTTTTACGAAAGCGGTCGTTAGCAGCAAACAAGGAAATTTCAGCTAATCCCTGCATAAACTCCAATATTTGCACGCGCAATAATCGTTTGCTTTGTAGCTGTTTGATACCCGGTTTTCTGCCCAGAAAGTAGAACACCCAAGGCAGGATCAACCACATCATTAATAAGCTGGCAGCTAAAACCAGTGCTAATTTTGCATCTATCCAGGCAACAAACAGATACACACCTGCAATCATGAATAACGCCGCTAACATTGGCGTAATCAAGCGCAGATAAAGGTGATCTAAGGTATCTATATCTGCCACTAAACGGTTGAGTAAATCCCCCTGCCGTAATCCTTGCATATTACGTGCACTAAGCGGTAGCACCTTACGCCAAGCCCATACACGAAGCCTCGTTAATAGTTTAAACGTCGCTTCATGAGTCGCTAAGCGTTCGGCATATCGACTTGCAGTACGCATAATAGAAAAAAAGCGAACGCCACCAGCGGGCGTTAAATAATTAAAAGCGTGCGCGCCAATCAACGTTAGCCCTGCCACGGCAGAAGCCGATAGAAACCATCCCGAAAGAGATAATAAACCGATACCAGCAATTAAGGTGGTCATACTTAAAAACAAACCTAACAACATCATTAACCAGTGATGTTTAAATAGTTTAATAAAGGGCAGTAAGGCTTTCATGAATTCAACTCCACATTATTTTGTTCTGTCACTTGTTGAAAATCATCAGCGGATAAATCATCTGTCTGCATCTGCTTAAATAACCCCTGCATATTGTTTAACTCAGAAAAATCGCCTTGTTGTACGATTGCCCCCTTATCTAACACTAAAACAGTATCCATTTGCTCTAACTGATCTAAGCGATGGGTAACCATCAAACAGGATGACGCTGCCATTGCTACATGCAATGCACTGAGCACCGCTTGTTCACTATGCCGGTCTAAACTGGCCGTCGGTTCATCTAATAAAAACAGCTGTGCATCTTGCCCAAGCGCACGGGCTAATGCGATACGCTGCGCTTGCCCCACTGAAACACCGGCCATTTGCTCACCAATGGGATAATCTAACCCAAGGACTTGCTGATCAACAAAATCAAGAATCTTAGCTTTCGCTAATAATGTTCTCACTGTGTCATCATCCATATCAGGGTTAGCCATCGCCACATTATCACGGACACTACCATGAAAAAGTTGTGGATCTTGGCCAAGCCATGCCAGATGCTCACGCCATTGTGCTACTGCTAATTCGTTTAGCTCAACGCCATTAATTGTTAGCGATCCTTGATAGGGTAAAAAACCTAATAAGCCATTTAATAAACTACTTTTACCCGCCCCACTCGGGCCGACAACCGCCATATGCTGGCCATTATTCAGTCGGAAACTCAACGGTCCCACTAAGGCAATATCCGAATGGCTATGCACAGTAAAATCGCGTGCAATAATTTGTACACCGGCATCCCAATTCAAGGTCTTAGGGGTGTTGTTTTTTTCTGTAGATAACCTTGTTTGAGCACTTATCTCAACCTTGTATTCTAACAAGTTCATCAACTCTTCAGCGGCACCAATCGCTTGTGCTTTGGCATGGTAATGCGCCCCCATGTCGCGTAATGGTTGGTAAAACTCAGGAGCAAGCATCAACACAAACATAGCGGCAAACAGACTAAATCCGGCATTATAATCGCCAAAATTAAGCTCACCTAAGAGGCTGAAACCAAAATAAATAGCTAACACTGCGATAGAAACTGCGCCGAAGAACTCTAATACTGCAGAACTTAAGAAAGCAATGCGCAATACAGACATGGTTTTTTTACGCAATGATTCTGAGGCAGTTTCAATCTCTTCACCTTCAGCTTCACCTCTATTAAATAGCTTTAACGTATTCAGCCCTTTTAAACGGTCCATAAAATGACCACTTAACTTTGCTAACGCACTAAAACTTTTACGGTTTGCATCTGCCGCGCCCCGACCAACAAAAATCATGAATATTGGAATCAGTGGTGCAGTGCACAAGAGAATCAGCCCAGCGGCCCAATTTAAAGGAAATACAACAACCAAGATCGTCAATGGGATAAAACCTGCGAGCAACATTTGCGGTAAATATCGCGCATAAAAGTCATGCAAATCTTCAACTTGTTCCAGCACGATACTAGCCCAACTGCCGGCAGGTTTCCCTTTAATAAAAGCAGGTCCTAATTCAGTCAGCTTATCCAACACGGCCCTACGAATTTGTAACCGTAGGCGTTTCCCCGCTTCAAAACAGCTCCTTTCACGCGCAAACGCAAGTAAGGCACGTACTGGAATTAACGCCAGCAAGAATAAAAACTCATTACTGAATTGAGATTTTGGAAGCTCAAGAATGATGATGCCATGCAAGATGGTAGAGATAAGGTAGGCTTGCACGATCAGAGAAAATCCCGTTAACAAGCCAAATATCACCGTTAAATTAAGATAAAAAGAACAAGCGTTTTTCTGTTTTTTCAACCATGATGTCAGTTGCTTTTCTAAAGGTTTATCCATATTTTTCCTGCTGTGCGAGTTTTATGATGGCGGTTGAAAGTCGTGAAATGTGACATAATGCAGTATCGCAGGACTGGAGTATGAATGAAACTAACATACAGAAAAATATAAAGGAATTTACAAAAATTGACATTTTGAAAAATTCACACCCAAACCACTTCAATAGACGGATTAAGAACTTCGCCCGGATGCAAGAACAAGGTGTACCATCTAATACCTAAAACAGCCCAAGCTATGGCCGTTTTGAAACTGAACTTGTGTGAAGCTCATTTGAGGTAGAATTGTGCGCGAGAAACTATCTCGTTAGCACCCAATAACGATTTAGCCGATGAGATAAAAAGCGGTCTATGTTAGGTAACAAAATGGCCTGTAAGTTATATTAGTCTTTGTCTCAATATCGAGAAAACCAATCTCACTGTATCGGTAATTTCTTGTAAATCATCTTTAACCAGAGGTTACTTGGGTTGTTGCTCTTCTATCATTTTAGTTTGATTGATAACAAAGCATTTTGCTCATCACTTTGAGCAAATATCATCAGTTCATGTAAAGACTTAAGTAACCTTATTGTGACAGCTATATTGTTACTTGCTTGTAGTCTGATTGGATAAAATGCAGCGCTAGCAATATGTTTAAACGTCAAAACCTTGCAAACTAGCCCTAAATGCCAACTTGGTCATAATGCCGCTTTCTGGGAATACTTTTTTAGTTAGTCCACACTCTTATCCTGTTGAATAGTCAGCACGTTAACATAATACTTTTAGAGAACTAGGCTTAACTTTAATTGAGAGCCTTTCAGCTTGGCGGCTTTCACCATCAATTACATAGCTTAATGGTGAATCAGCTTCAATAATGACAGATTTCCCTTGCCTAAATTGAATGTCAGAATTCGTTTCTGAATTTACCAAACCACTTGTCGCTAAATCCGTTAGATTGAGCATTTTTTCTGTAGCAGTTGCATCACTTGGTAGCCATGTGATGTCTAGTAGACTATCCGCTAAATCTGGCTCGCCTCCACCTTGAGCAAGAATAGTAGAAAATGGTGCCGCGTTTGCCACAACAAAACTCGTTGTTTCTAGCTGAAAAGTGGATTCTTCATCGATAGTTACCTTCAATATAACGGCTTCATCTAGCCTTACCGCATTCCACAGACCTTTGATGTAGGCAAACTGCCCTTCTGCATCCTTTTCTGTTCTAGCAGCCGACTCAATCATCTTGTGACTTAAGCCTAAACTGGCAATCAGTAAGAACAGCTCGTCATTGCTAGATAATACTTGTGACTTTGTTATTTATTCTTCAATTATAAAAACGATTTACGGCAGAAAATGCATTGCCTTTATGCATCTGCCTTACACCTAAATAACCTCAATTCTGGATAAGCTAAACGATACAGTACCGTTATTTACGCGTATTTCTGCGTTAAATCATCTAGCAATAACCAGTTATTGCTGCGATGATTCGCCTTGAACTACGCAAAACTAA
>NZ_JAHNZV010000044.1 GCF_022267535.1 Psychromonas antarctica | reverse complement strand
CGATGTCTCTTGTTGTATTATCCTTTGTCTAGTTAACAAGTATTTTACCACAATGAGACATCAACCTCTTTAAAATCATCGAGTTATTTGGGTTTTATTGTTTGTTTTGAATCCCGAAACTTGAGTATTAATTTGAGTTTATCAGGGATAATATTGAATTGAGCCTGCAAGAATCCACCAAATTGATTGTATGAATCAATATGAGCGATACTGGTAATATAATCCGTATCTTCTATTGAAATATCGTTATAGCGATAATTCACCCCCCAGTCAAATTGGATATCATTCACTAAAGTGTTCATCTGATAATCGATATCAGTGATAAGAAAATCTTCTTTAAAATAGAGCTGTTCAGCTTGTTGGGAACTGATTGAAGCTTGCAACATTTGGTTAGAAACGGGGGATAATCTGTGCTCTAACCTTGTCATTAGCTGAACATGTTCGCGTGTATATTGATCTTCAATATACTCTGATTGATGCGTATTTAAGTTTGCTAGTTTTAAATTTTGCCCCATATCGATATGGGTATACTGAGTTTGTACAAGCAGTGAGGTATCTTCGTTAAAATTTAAATCAACCCGCCCGCCGATACTCTTCTTTTCCCCATCATCGTTTGGGGGAAAATAAACACGGTTTTTTGCGGATTCATCTGTTTCTTCAAAACCACCAAAAATACGAAATGAACTATGGTTCGCCAAATCGCCACCTATTCTAAAGTTTACTTTGCTATCTATCTGAGAGCCTGTTTCAACTTGAGCCAATGAACTACGCGTATCAGCCGTATGTTTGCTAATAATATTAACAACACCATTGGTCGCATTACTGCCCCATAATAACCCGCCTTGACCGCGAATAACCTCAATACGTTCAATATCGTACAAAGGTATATTTAGAGCTTCCCAATAGACACCGGCAAAAACAGGATTGTAAATGCTCTGTCCATCTATCATTACTAGCAGTTTACTTGAGTGACGGCCAGCAGTACTCCGAGACGTGATAGCCCATTGATTATTATCTAATTGACGAACCTGCATACCGGGGACTAATTTAAGAGCTTGTGCGACAGAGGTGACACCTGATTGCATTATCTCTTTACTGGTCAAAACATAGATAGATGCAGCAGTTTCTGACACATTCTGCAAGCGCTTCATGGCAGATGTCACTTGCACATCAGCAGCCAGCAGATCATCTAAATCGAGGCTTGGCAGTTCATTTGAATCAAAACTCGAAGATTGTGAACCCGCCTGTGCATTACTCACTATGCCGATTTGATAAAATAAGAAAAAAGCAGTAAAGATATACTGATGGTAGCTAAACAGTTTTGTCATGAAATAAATCCAAGTAAATATTTGTTAAAGGCCCACCTTTGATTAAGATGGCTGATATTTTAAAATATTAGAATCCAGCATGTCCTTTACTGTATTAAGGTGTAATCGGTATATAACAAGCGATGGAAGAATCTCTTTTATAAATTACAAATTATCTTTGAACGACAGGAAAACTTACTTTTCAATAAATCACTACAAAGTCACAAAGATAACGTATTGTAACTTAACCGAATAATGAAACCGATCCTCAACAGTCAATTTAAAGCCTATTTAAAATAAAAAGTGAAGTTAGTCACAGAAAAACCAAGCTTTGCTGGTTTATATAAAATCATTTACACTATCTTTCTATTTTATTTCTCTGTCAAAGGTGTATTTCATGTTTTTCAAAAACCTACAAGTCTATCGTTTTACCCGTCCGCTTGAACAAGATGCGGATGCATTAGAAAAAAATCTTGAGGAATTTAGATTTAAAAGCTGCGGTAGCCAAGATATATCGAAGCTTGGTTGGGTATTCCCAATGGGGAAATCAGGTTCAATGTACACACATTCGGCGACCAAGCAGATCCTTATCTGTCTAAAAAAAGAAGAAAAAATGCTACCCGCAGGCGTTATTAAAGATCAGCTTAGTGAACGTGTCGAAGCAATAGAACTTGAACAAGGTCGCGCGGTTAAGAAAAAAGAAAAAGACAGTTTAAAAGAAGAGATCGTGATGCAGCTTTTGCCACGCGCATTTAGTCGTACATCTCAAACCTACGCATGGATTGATCCTGAATCAGGGATGTTCTATGTGGACGCATCAAGCGCGCGTAAAGCAGAAGAGCTAATATCACTACTTAGAAAATCATTAGGCAGCTTGCCTGTTGTGCCTATCCAACTTAAAAATCAAACTGACGTAATTATGACCGATTGGTTAGTCGAAGGTAATATCCCCGCTAATTTCAAATTAGAAGACGAAGCTGAGTTATGTTCGGCATTAGAGGGCGGCGGTATTATTCGCTGTAAACAACAAGATCTGCTCTCTGATGAGATAAAAAATCACCTCTCAGCAGATAAATTTGTCACCAAATTAGCACTCAATTGGGCGGATAGTATTTCATTTATAATGGGAGAAGAATTTGCACTCAAACGCCTTAAATTTGCAGATGTATTGCAAGAGCAAAATGAAGATATTGATAAAGATGATTTTGCTGCACGTTTTGATGCTGATTTTGCATTAATGACCGGCGAGATTAAACAATTAATTCCCGCTGTGATTGAACTATTTGGTGGTGAGCAAACTCTGTAACGACACTGAACTAGCATTCCTCTTGTTCCCATGTTTTGGGTGGGAACAAGATAAAACCAGTTGCCTCTGTAACAAATAATTACAGAGAATTTTTATCTCCTAATTTTATATTATTACGCCAACCCGCTCCCCTTTTCTGCTATTATGCCATTCCAAATAAGCCCCCTTTCATTTAAACAATGAGTTAAATATTATGAGTATTTCAATTTTTGGCAGTGCAAAATCAAACAGTGCAACAAAAGCCCTTTTATTAGGCTCCGGCGAACTTGGCAAAGAAGTTGCCATTGAATTACAACGATTTGGCATTGAAGTCATTGCTGCCGATAGCTATGAAAATGCGCCCGCAATGCAAGTGGCTCACTCTTCGCATGTACTCAGCATGCTTGATGGAGAGCGTTTAGAAGAGATTGTACGTGCTGAACAGCCTGATTTTATTATTCCGGAAGTTGAAGCAATTGCTACCGCGTCATTAATAAAATTAGAGTCTGAGGGCTTTAATGTTGTGCCGAGTGCGCGCGCAACAAAGCTCACCATGGACAGAGAAGGTATTCGCCGTTTAGTCGCTGAAACACTTGCGATTAAAACATCCCCTTATGTCTTTACTGACAGCAAAGACGAATATCTACAAGCCGTTAAAGATATTGGCCTTCCCTGTGTCATTAAACCTGTAATGAGCAGTTCAGGTAAAGGCCAAAGTGTTATTAGGTCAGAAGCAGATCTCGAAGCCGCGTGGATCTATTCTCAAGAAGGAGGCCGTAGCGGTGCTGGACGTATTATTGTAGAAGGTTTTGTCCCCTTTGATTATGAAATCACCTTGTTAACGGTCAGCGCTGTTGATGGAATTCATTTTTGTGCTCCTATCGGCCATCGCCAAGAAAATGGTGATTACCGTGAATCGTGGCAACCACAAAAGATGTCTTCATTGGCATTGCAAAAAGCCCAAGAGATCGCTGCAAAGGTAGTTAAAGAACTCGGAGGTTATGGGTTATTTGGTATGGAGTTTTTTGTTAAAGATAATGAAGTCTACTTTAATGAAGTTTCGCCACGTCCCCACGATACAGGTTTAGTCACGCTGATATCTCAAGATCTGTCGGAATTTGCCTTGCATGTGCGCGCCATTTTAGGTTTACCAATCGGCACTATCACCCAATATGGTCCAACAGCATCAAGTGTCATTTTAGGTAATGGTCAATCACAAGATATTAAGTTTGCTAAACTAAACCAAGCATTAGGATTAGTTGCAGGTTCACAAGTACGTTTATTTGCGAAACCAAATATCAACGGTAGACGTCGCTTAGGTGTCGCGATTGCACGTGGTGAAAACACCGAAAAAGCGATCGAAAATGCTAAATTAGTATCAAGTAAAATTGAAGTGCTTTATTAACGTTAACTTTTACTGATCTCCAAATACTTAAACAATGGTTAACAGCTAAAAATTGTCACAACGCCATACACGAAAACTGCTAAGCTTTGGTATAAATTTATGCAGTTCAAATAAAAGAAGCAAATTTTGATGAAAAAAGAGGCGGAAAAATAAAAAATGAGCTAAGTATATTCTTAATTGGCGCGTTTTATCCCAAATAAGCTAGTTTTAATTAAAGCAATGCGTTAAATCGAGCGTTTTCAGATACTTTGGTATCCGGCGCGCAACACAGATCACATAAAAACAGATAGGAACATGCACATATGCAGCAAAAAAAATGGCTAGGTACTTTACTTCTCGCCTTCAGCTTTTTAATAACAACACAGGCTCAATCTAGCGAAATTGTCATTAATAAAGTTGCGGGTGAAAAAGAGCAACTTGTCGTCGATATCCTCTCATTGGTTCTTAGCAAATCAGACACGGCTGCGACAGTCCGTCAACGTTCAGAGGGATTACCTCAATCGCGTCTTGTTGAAGAGATTAAATTAGGCAATGTTGATCTCATGTGGGCAGGTGTAGATCCGACTTTAGAATCTGAATTATTGCCCGTTAGGATACCTATTTTAAAAGGATTACTTGGACATCGAATTTTTACTATTAAAGCTGAAAATCAAGCTCGCTTTGATGACATCACAACACTTGATGAATTAAAGCAACTAAAAGCAGGGCAGGGAACCGTTTGGGGAGACACGCAGATATTAAAAAATGCAGGTATTCCTGTCATCACAACACTTAAATACTCTAATCTTTTTTTAATGCTAGAAGGCGAACGGTTTGACTACTTCCCGCGCGCCATTCATGAACCTTGGAGCGAAATTGAGGAACGCCCAGAACTCAACCTCGCGGTAGAAAAAAAACTTATGTTAGTTTATCCCTTTGCAATGTACTTCTTCGTTGCTAAGGACAATCAAGCACTACACGATAAACTATACCAAGGTTTTGAAATGGCCATTGCCGATGGCAGTTTTGATGAACTATTTTTCAGTAATCAGCTCATTAAAGACGCATTATCTAAAACCAATATCAAAAACCGTACTGTGATTAAAATTGCTAACCCAGCGATGCACCCAGACACTCCAATTGATCGTAAAGAGTTCTGGTTAGATGCCACTCGCTTATAATAAGAGAAAAAAATATGAATTCAATTATAAAAAAATCTATGTTGTTACTCAGCAGTGTTTCCTTATTGATTATGGCAGTGGTTTTTTCCATAAGCTATTTTATGGCTCATAATTACTTTAATGATCTGCAGGCAGAAGAAATTCAAGACTCACAAAAAACCCTAGCCATTGTGTTGACAGAACCCATTTTTGCTTACGATAAACCACTGATCGGCGATATTATTGGGGCATTTGTAGAAGATTATCCTTTTATTCATAAGATAACAGCTTATGATCAACGCAATCAGCTCTTATCTGAAAAAACTGAAACGAATGAACAAGCGGTCGCTAAAGATACTATCTTAAAAGACGTGCCGATCGTTTGGTCTGGCAATAAAAATATTGGCAAGTTATCTATTGTTTATCGCTCTGATAGCAATGACCTGATGCTAACAATGGTTAAAAGCACTTTTATTGCAATTGCTTTAATTTTGTTAGTCGTTTTACAGATAACCAACTGGTTTACCCTATCACGACTTGTTGTTGCACCTTTGCGTAAGGTCGGTGATGCATTATCAGTTATTGCTTCTGGTGGTGGCGATCTTACTAGCCGGTTAGACATCAAAAGTAATGATGAGATTGGACAACTTGCAGATAGTTTCAACCGTTTTATTATCAAACTGCATGACATAATCAAAGGTGTTATGGATACCGCTAATGAAGTGAACAATACATCGGCAATAATAATCAGCAGCGCGTCTAATAATGTACAAGCGACTCAGCAGCAATTAGCCGAGATAGAACAAGCTTCTACAGCCTTGCATGAGATGTCTCTGACCACTAATGAGATCGCTCAAAATGCTAACGAAACAGCAAAAAGCACAGAAACTTGTAGCCAACTTGCGAAAACTGGTAGCGATGTAGTACGCAGTACCGCCGAGCAAATCAATTTACTGGGCAAAGATATGATGGTTACAGCAGATAAAATTAGCCAGCTTAGGGATAAGAGCGAGACGATTGGCTCGGTCTTAGACGTTATAAAAAGTATCGCTGAACAGACCAACCTACTCGCACTCAATGCCGCCATTGAAGCAGCGCGAGCAGGAGAACAAGGAAGAGGGTTTGCCGTGGTTGCAGATGAAGTACGTAATTTAGCGAAACGTACTCAAGACTCAACGTCTGAAATAGAAAAAATAATTGATGAATTACAAAATGCATCTTCTGATGCAAATGAATCGATGGAAGAGAGCCAGGTCGCTTTACAAAAAACCGTGAAAGAGTCTGAGAATGCCAGTACCGCACTCGCAGATATTCAGACAAATATAGATCAAATTAGTGGAATGAATGCGCAAATCGCAACCGCTTCCGATGAACAAAACGCCGTTGCTGAAGATGTTAGTCGCAATGTTACAGAAATTTTCAATATCACCAATGATGTAACAAGCAATGCACAAGGTGCACGACATGCTAGTGAACGATTAGGCGAACTTGGTGCAGGTCTGATCTCTAACCTATCAAAATTCAAAATCTAAATTGTAACGTTTAGACTAAAAAAAGCAGCAACAGCAATCTTTACAATGTGCTGTTGCTGCTTTTTAACTACGTTACATGCCCTACTATTTCCAAATTATCTTATCTGCAATTTCAGCACCAGTAGCCCCTAAACACAATAATATCCTCAATAAAACACTTTAAAGATTATAGTTTTGCTATTTGAAAGCATCGAAAACGAGTCTTCGATCCTGTTTTTAAAAATAAAGCTTGAAAAATGAGCAATAAAAAAGTACTGTTATCTTATACAGTGTTTTTACATACAGGTGTCTATGATGTTATCAAACTATGTGCAACTACAAGCTAAAATACAAAAAAAAACAAGCAATTTATTAGCTAGCTTTAATACAACGCCATATTTAAATCTGTCCTATGATTTAGAAAATTACCGCGCTTTATTAACACATATCACAGAAGATGATGACCCACGCTGGATTCTTTTTATTGCACCGCCGGGTAAACCCAATTTTACTTTTTTGCAGCAAGCAGGCATCCATAAAAGTAGAGTTATCACCTTAGCGCAAAACAAGATAACGGATCCAGTGGCGTTAGTAAAAACAGCCCTTAAAAGTAATAATTATGCAACGGTCGTTACCTGGTTAAAAAACTGCGATCAAGCATTGCTCGATGAAATAAATGAGCTTGGAGAAGATTCAAAGAGCAACTGCTTTATTTACTGTACACAATAATATTTACATTAATCTATTGTTAATTAGTTATAATAATGTCACATAACCAACTAACAATAGAGAAAAATTATGTACCCATACAGCGAACAGACTAAAAAACTAATTAACCAAATTGGCAGTGGAGACGCCGCTTATGTGCCCAAAGCGATTACCTGTGCAATTAAGGTTTTGGATAATATAGCTGCCGACGGGAAGCTACCTGAAGATGTACGTGAAAAGGCCGCCTTTGCAGCTGCCAACTTAGTATTAAGTGATTATAATGACGATTAGTAATGCCTTTTCTCTAGCCTAATAAAAATAAACAAGGTGACATTTGCCACCTTGTTTATTACTAACTCAACACGATTAATAATTAACCAATATGCGTAAGCCCCCCCATGTAGGGTTGTAAAACAGTCGGAATTTCAATGCGTCCATCAGCTAACTGATAGTTTTCCAGTACCGCAACCAGCGTTCGTCCGACAGCTAGACCCGATCCGTTTAAGGTATGCACTAATTCTGGTTTCTTAACACCAGTAGGACGGAATCGCGCTTGTAAACGGCGAGCTTGGAAATCACCCACATTTGAACAAGATGAAATTTCGCGATAACTATTTTGCGCCGGCACCCACACTTCTAAATCATAGGTTTTTGTTGCGCTAAAGCCCATATCGCCAGTGCATAAAACAACTTTACGGTAAGGTAATTGAAGGTTTTTAAGTACCTGCTCTGCATGAGCGGTGATTTCTTCTAATGCTTCAAAACTTTTTTCGGGATGTACGATTTGTACCAATTCGACTTTGTCAAACTGGTGCTGACGAATCAGACCACGAGTATCTCGGCCGTAAGAGCCTGCTTCGCTGCGGAAACAAGGCGTATGAGCGGTGATTTTTATCGGCAATTCAGATTCATCGTAAATCATATCGCGACTCATATTAGTCAGCGGAACCTCAGCGGAAGGAATCAGTGACATACCAATACCTTCTTCTGTTGCCGGTTTGGTATTAAAGAGATCATCACCAAATTTTGGTAACTGAGTGGTTCCAAAAAGGCTATCGGCATTCACCAGTAACGGCACATACATTTCAGTATAACCGTGCTCGTTAGTATGAAGGTTGAGCATATACTGCGCTAATGAACGGTGCAGTTTTGCAATTTGTCCCTGCATCACAATAAAACGAGAGCCACTAATTTTAACTGCCGATTTAAAATCAAGCCCCCCTAAAGCTTCGCCGAGATCAACATGATCTTTAACTTCAAAATCAAATTCTTTGCGGCTACCCCAAGTAGAAATTTCAATATTTCCAGCTTCACCTTGGCCAAGCGGAACCGATTCATGCGGTAGATTGGGAATCGCAGAAGAGATGTTCTTTAGTTGCTCTGCTAGCGCTGTAAACTGTTCTTTTGCAGCATCGAGTTCTTCACCTAACTTACCCATTTCAAGACGTAACGAGGTAATATCTTCGCCTCGTTTTGAAGCTAATCCAATCTCTTTAGAGCGGCTGTTACGCTCGGATTGTAATGTCTCGGTTGTCACTTGTAGTGTTTTGCGTTGTTCTTCTAGTTGATTCATTAGTTCAACATCTAAGACAAAACCACGAGTGGCTAATTTGTTCGCTGTTTCTTGTATATCATTGCGTAAAAATTTTGGATCTAACATAATATTTCCCTAACTCTTTAAAACTAATAAAGTGCCTACATATGCGGCGATAATACAGACAACAACATTCAACCCGATATTTAACATCGTCTTGATTAATTCCCCCTGCTGTAAAAGCAGTAAATTATCCATGGAGAATGTTGAAAATGTTGTTAATGCTCCTAAAAATCCGACGCCGATTAGCGGCCACCAAGGTGATGCGGTTATTGTTTCTTGCTGAACGAGCTGAAAAATAGAACCCATAATCAGCGCGCCCAAAATATTGACGGTAAGTGTAGCAAATGGAAAACCTTTTCCAAAGAGGCTTAACATGCCAATCGCAATTAAATATCGCAGTGCCGCACCCAAAGCACCACCACAAGCAACCAGTGCAACATTTGTAATTATATTATTCATAGCGTTTATTTATACTTTGTGAGTTAAGTTGCTGTAAGTAATTCAGTTTATCAGAAATCTGCTTTTCAAATCCCCGTGAGCTCGGGTGATAAAACCGAGTGTTTTTTAGTGCTTCTGGTAAATACGTCTCACCAGCTGCGAATGCACCATCTTCATCATGGGCATAACGGTAACCGAGGCCATGGTTAAGTTCCGCCATCAGTTTTGTGGGTGCATTTCGAAGGTGCAGTGGCACATCAAATTCAGGTAACTCTTTGACTGCTCGTTTAGCGTTAGCAAAGGCAACATACACGGCATTGCTTTTCGGGGCAGATGCACAGTAAACAATTGCTTGCGCAATAGCGCGCTCACCTTCATAGGGACCAACACGCGCAAAACAATCCCATGCATTGATGGCTATCTGCATAGCTCGCGGATCGGCATTGCCTATGTCTTCAGAGGCAATAGCCAACAACCGACGAGCCACATAAAGCGGGTCGCATCCCCCTGCCAACATACGTGCAAACCAATACAACGCCGCATCAGGATCTGAACCTCGAACAGATTTATGAAAAGCAGAAATAAGATCGTAAAAGAGATCTCCTTGTTTATCAAAACTCACCCCTTCTCGGCCGGCTATTTCCATAAGCAGATCCAAACCGACGGTCAGATGTTCCCCATTATCAGCTGCCATATCGACTAATAGCTCTAAATAATTAAGTGCTTTTCTCGCATCTCCCTGCACCAGTTGTGCAAGCTTTTGTTTTACATCACCAGTAAAGCGTATCCGTTTTTCAGCCAAGCCTTCCGTTGACAAACAAGCTTGATCTATCACCTCTACAATCTCAGTTTCGCTTAATTTCTTTAAAAGATAAACTCGCGCACGTGATAACAGTGCGTTATTGAGCTCAAATGATGGGTTTTCAGTCGTAGCACCAATAAAGAGTATCGTGCCATCCTCAATATAAGGTAAAAAAGCATCCTGCTGACTTTTATTAAATCGATGTACTTCATCAACAAATAGTAAGGTTCTTAAACCCGACACGCGATTTTGCTGTGCTATTTCAATGGCGGCACGGATCTCTTTAATACCAGATGTCACCGCAGAAAGTCGTTGTACATCTGCTTGGCAGTAATGAGCAATCAATTCTGCTAACGTGGTTTTACCAGTTCCTGGCGGTCCCCATAGAATCATTGAATGTGCAGCACCGCTTTCAAGCGCTTTACGCAGCGGCTTTCCCTCACCTATTATATGTGACTGGCCGATATAATTAGCAAACTTTTTAGGCCGCATTCTCGCTGCTAAGGGCTGGAAATCATTATTAAATGCGAACAAGTCTTTCATTAACGTTGATCGTCTATTTCTACGCCCAACGGGATTTTGAAATCAAAAAAACTAGAGTCTAAGGTCGTTGTTTGTGGTTTGTGACTGAGCTTAAACTCACTCTGTTGTCCCTGCTCTTCGATCACCACAAACTTGCTGATATTATCGGCCCGATTAAATTCAAAAATAAATGTGTTGCCCTGTAACCGCAGATCCGCATTTTTTACTGTGAATTTATTATCCTCTTTTTTCACAGAATACGTTGCCCACTGTTTTTCGCTCGCACCAGAAAGTAAAACAAAAGGAGTCCCCTCTATTGCATCACTCAAATTAATTAAGGTGACTTGTTCAATAAACGGACTATATAACCACATTGTTTTACCATCAGAAACAATTAACTCCTCTTCTGGTGTTATAACTTGCCAACGAAATTTCCCCGGCCGAGAGATCATTAATTTCCCCCAACTTTCATTTAACACTTTACCTTCAGGGCTCGTTACGACTTGAGAAAAATCAGCATTAATCTGACTGAACAAGGACAGTTTTTCTTTCAATAATGCAGCATCTGTCTGCCCATCAGCTTGGACATAAAGCGGGGTTATCAAAAATACAAATAATAGGGAGATAAATTTTTTCATTAATTAATCCTTCACTGGTGGTGGGGCAAGTACATCGCGGCTACTATTCGCCCCCGAGGGAGAGGTGATCACACCCTGCGCTTGCAGTTGATCAACTAAACGAGCGGAGCGATTATAACCGATTCTGAATTTACGCTGAATACTAGAAATTGATACTTTACGGGTTTCAGTAATAAACGCCACCACTTCATCAAATAATTCATCAATCTCATCGTCGCCATCGCCCCCCTCGCCAGGCAATAACATATCGAGGCTAAGATCGCCTTCAAGAATATCTTGAACATAATTAGGTGCTCCGCGTTTTTTCCAGTCTGTCACCACTTTATGTACTTCATGATCGGCAACAAATGCTCCATGCACACGTATTGGAACCCCAACCCCGGGCGGCATATACAACATATCGCCATTACCTAATAATGTTTCAGCTCCTTGCTGGCCAAGAATGGTACGAGAATCAATCTTACTTGAAACTTGGAATGCGATGCGTGTTGGAATATTCGCCTTAATCAAGCCAGTAATAACATCTACTGACGGACGCTGTGTTGCTAAAATTAAATGAATGCCGGCGGCACGTGCTTTTTGTGCAATACGCGTAATGAGTTCTTCACATTTTTTGCCCACAATCATCATCATGTCTGCAAATTCGTCAACGACCACCACTATATTCGGGAGTTTTTGTAATTCAGGGGCGCTGGCATCCATACTATCACCCTCTTTCCAAAGCGGATCTGTTAATGGCGTTCCCGCCTCTTTCGCTTCTTTTACTTTACTGTTATATCCAGCGAGTGTTCGTACGCCGATTTCAGAAAGCAATTTATACCGCCGTTCCATCTCACCGACACACCAACGTAGTGCGCTCGCGGCTTCTTTCATATCGGTGACCACTTCTGTCAATAGATGAGGGATACCTTCGTAAACGCTTAGCTCCAACATTTTCGGATCAATTAGAATCATGCGCACATCTTCAGGTGACGATTTATAAAGCAGGCTTACCAGCATACAGTTCACCCCAACTGATTTACCTGAGCCCGTTGTACCCGCTACAAGTAAGTGTGGCATTTTCCCTAAATCGACCACCACAGGTTCGCCTGAAATGTCCACTCCCAACACGATGCTCAAAGGCGATTTGGCTTGTTTAAATGTTTCACATCCTAACACTTCAGATGAATAAACAGTTTCTCGAAATTTATTCGGAAGCTCTAATGCGATTACTGCTTTGCCTGGTATTTGATCAACGACACGCACACTCATAGCAGATAACGCGCGCGCCAAGTCTTTTTCTAAACTGGAAACAGTACTTACTTTCATACCCGGGGCTAAGGCAAGTTCAAAACGAGTAATAACGGGACCCGGTAACACATTAACCACGTCGGCTTTTATTTTAAATTCAAGCAATTTAGCTTCGACTAAACGGGCCGCCGTGTCTAAATCTTCTTGAGAGATAGGATTGTGTTTTTTATTCGGTTTATCTAATAAATCCACACTCGGGAAAGGCGCTAAATTTGCTTCCACTTTGCGTGTAATAACCGGTTTTGCATAGTCAGGAAGATGCGAGAAATCAATTTTAGGCTCTGCAGCTTGTACGTTACTTTTCCCATTAAGGGGGGGTTGTTGCACACCCGTTTCGCACGTAGCCCCTTCGATATCAGAGGTGTTTTCTTCACTTTGAAATGGCGCATCATTATATTGCTCATCAATGTCTAAATGATCGATATTAAATATTCCAATTTCATCGAGAACATCTTCCCTATCCGCTGCGCTACTGCGTACCTTTTTAGGTGTGCTGATGGGTTTGCTTGTTTTTTTCATCTGTAATTGCGCGGCCTGTTCATTGCGGCGTAAGGCTTTATTACGCTGGCGTAATTCATTCCAATCCTTGATTTGCATTGGTAGGCAAGATAAGCGAATAAATAGGTTGATTGTCGAAGCACCCAGACCATCTATTAATCGCAGCCAAGAAAAGCCCAGCAATAAGGTTGTCCCTGAAAGAAGTAATGTTAATAGAATTAAATTAACCGCTAATAAACTGAAAAAACCCAGCATACTTTGGGAAATAACATCACCAACAAATCCACCCGACGGGTAATAGTGAAAATCATTAAAATTAAGAGAAGCTAAAGCAGAAGTACTAAATATGGTAAAAATAAAACCAATAATACGCAATCCGAGATTCAAAAAATCTATATCAAGCCGAAACTGTGGTTTCCAAAAAAACGCCCATCCTAAAACCGTAATCACGACGGGGACAACATAGGCAATTAATCCAAAAGTATAGAACAGAATATCTGCGATCCAAGCACCGCCTCTACCCCCTGCATTCTCTATATTTGCAACCCACTGCTGCTGAGACCAACTCGGATCGATTGGAGAAAAAGTAACGAGGGAGATAGAAATAAAAACAGCAATAAAAAAAGTGATAATAATACCCACTTCAAATAGCTTTTGAACACCCGACAGGTGATTGATCATATTTTTTTTTAACAAAAGATTGGCCCTGTAATAAAAATGAGACTGAAACTGAAATGATTAATTTAATCTAAAAAATCAGCTGGCAACTGATGACGTAAACGTAGCCATATTTTACCACTGGAAAAGGCAGAATCGCGAACAATTTGCATGATTTGATGTAATTCGCCTTGCTCTAACACCGTTTTTATTTCAGCATAAAAAGCAAGTGCTATTGATTTAGCTTCCATATTGGAAAAATAAAAAGTCCCTACTTTTCGGTAAAGATCTTGCAAACCATTTAAAATCAGCACGTAAATCATATTATTAGATGAAACAGCAACATGGTGGTAGAAGCGATAATCAAACTCTGTAAAAGTTTCACTGCTCGCATCGAGTGATGGTACATCTTCTAAAAAACGCAGAACACTTTGGTTATTATGTTTAGCAGCCATACGTAAAATAATGGTGCTTATATTAGTACGAACAGACATTAATTGATCAATAAAATCACTCCGTCGTGCCACGTCAAGGCGGGTTAGCGTGCTCAGAATGTTTAGACCGGAGGTTTCCCAAAAGTCATTAACCCGCGTCGCTTTACCATGGCGTATGGTGATCCACCCGTCTTTTGATAATCGCTGTAAAACTTCGCGCAAAGTAGTTCGGGTCACCCCTATTTTATCAGCAAGCAAACGTTCAGCGGGTAATACTGAATTGATTGCAATTGAGCCGTTCCAAATAGATTCAATCAGATATTGCTCAGCAACATCTGCAGGCCCCTTTACTTTCATTATCATTTTATATTCTGCCTATTTCTTATTGTGTTTTTATAATACCACAGTCATTATCTGGCTGGACAAATGTTATTATCCTTACAACCATTTTTAATAGATAATAAATTCACTTATCCTGTAATCGTATCTATTAGTTGGTAAATTGGCATATTATTACAAATCGAATTAATCATAAAATTTAGGAATCAATTGTGCGCTCTACTCTAAAAAACATTTCAAAAAACCGTTGGCCTTGGTTACTACTTGCAACAAGTGCATTAATACTGGAACTATGTGCATTATATTTCCAACATGTGCTCAAGTTAAGTCCCTGTGTAATGTGCGTTTATGAACGCCTTACTATGTTAGGTATTATATTTGCGGGTTTAATCGGTGCGAGTGCGCCAGGGAACTTATTTATTCGCTGTAGCGCTTTTTTATGTTGGGCAATCAGCGCTACTTGGGGACTATTATTGGCTATCGAACATACTCATTATCAACTGCACCCATCTCCCTTTGCTACCTGTGATTTTTTACCTAACTTCCCAAGCTGGGCACCACTTCACCAATGGTTACCTTGGTTATTCAATCCAACGGGTGATTGTGCAGATATAGTTTGGCAGTTTTTCGGTTACTCCATGCCACAATGGTTAATTGTTAGTTTTGCTATTTATTGCGCTATTTTTATTTTTATTGCTGCCAGCGCATTATTACCCACTAAAAAGAGCCCATAGCCGTTTATTGTTAGACATTGAGGCGTGGTGCAAGTCAAAATCCCCACCACGCAATTTCGACTTTTAGAGCAGTGAATGAGCGATCTTCAGCTTTCTACTGCAACAGCCGAAATGCGCATTTTTTTAGTTGCCTCTGTTGCACCTTAGAATAAGCTTTTATAAATATAATAAGAGTGTCAAAAAATCAGAATCCTTTAAGCATATGCTTATCTACAGTGCATTGCTGCCGCTTGATTAATTGTTTCCTACACAGCAACAACTCGCGTTACTTTACATCACCATAATCAGAGTCAAGCCAGGCACCACTATAACCTGTAAAACAACAACTATAACGCTGGGTAGAAACCACTGAGGTCGTTTACGCACCTCTGTAGTGCGCGTACTTCGTAATAGCCATCAACCTAGTCATATTTAAGTGTAAAGATAAAATCGTAATTAATTGATAAATAACAATAATATTTAATTTTCACATTACTGATTAGTTGGTCTCTATTTTGCGTAAGTTAATATGGATGATTGATCGCAAGGGAGCCTTTGCGCGACAATAGAGTGAAATATTACTAATTAAAAACAAATAGTTGCTGTAGAATTTTCATCATGCAATTGATTTTTCAATGCTTATCATTTTTAGAGGCAGCAAAATGGACTCCGTTCTTCTCATAATTTTCATCTCATTAGCTATCGCCAGTGTACTCAATCTGGTCTTAAAAAAATGCTCTGTCTCACATATTATTGGCTACGTTATTACCGGTACCATTATCAGTACAGCCTTTGATTTGGACAGTGAAAACCTAAAGTCATTGGATCTTATTGGCGAATTCGGCATCGTTTTTCTGATGTTTACCATTGGACTCGAAATGTCTTTTGCTAAGCTAAAGAAAATGAAAGAGATTATTTTTTTCAATGGCTTTCTACAAGTTTCATTAAGTGCTCTGATTATCTATTTCATTGCTTATTATATTTTTAATATAGACAGCACTTCGTCTGTTATTGTTGCCCTGGCTTTTAGCTTATCCTCAACAGCAATTGTATTAAGTTACCTAAAAAAATCAAAAGATATTCTTACTCCCTATGGTGAAAAATCAGTGGCTATATTGATCTTTCAAGATCTCGCTGTGATTCCGATTTTATTACTCATCAGTTTCTTAGCCCATGATGAATTATCACTGGCTGATGTGTTATTTAAGACAGTTATCTCCGCCACGCTAGTGATCGTTTTTATGTTCACTTTGGGTAAAAAGATTATTGAGTGGTTATTACGTTTCTCATCGAATGCGCGGCTCGAGGAGCTTTTTTTAGTGTCTCTATTGACCATTGTGATTGGGGCATCGCTGTTAGCACATGAGATGGGATTTACCTATTCTCTAGGTGCTTTTATTGCAGGTATGATCATTGCCGAAAGCACTTATCATGTCAAAGTAGAATCGGATATCGCTTCCTATAAAGATCTGTTATTGGGTGCGTTTTTCTTCTCGATCGGCACGAAAATAGATATCTATTACTTTATTTCTCATTTTCATTTAGTATTTGCCGTATTGGTTTTTACAATGCTAATAAAATCGCTGATTGTCTATTTTCTAATCCGACATAAATCCAACAAGAGTGATTCGATTAAATCGGCTATCGCACTTTGCCAAATTGGCGAATTTTCATTTGCTATTTTTTCACTGGCCACCAGTCAACAGATTATCTCCCAGCAACTCGGCAGCACCCTTATTTTAGTGACCGTTTTATCGATGCTGGTCACCCCCTTTATGGTTAACCATATTTATAAAATTGCCGCTTTATTTGTAGTCGAATTTTATGAATCAGATAAAATAACCCCGATAAAGATAACCAACCATACAGTCATTTGTGGCTTTGCAACACTAGGCCGAATAGTGGCAAAAGAGCTGCAAAAAAAAGGTGTTAGTTTTTTAATCATTTCAGATAATTTACAACACGTATTAATAGCAAGGAAGCGTGGTTATAAAGCTTATTTTGGCCATTTAGATAAACAACCGGTATTAGAATCATTAAAAATAGAGCAGTCATCTAGCATTATTATTACGGTTAACACTGTGAGGACTAAAAGAATCATTTGTCAGGCCGTACTCAGCTATTACCCAGAAGCCAACTTAATAGTCAAAATTAATACGCTTGAGGAGAAGCAGGCATTGGCGGATCTTGCCATCCGCAATTTTGTCCATGCCCAACATGAAACGGCTCTACTGCTGGTAAAGAAAATCGTGAGCAAATAAAAAGGAGTTATTGACAAACCGTTTGAGGCTGTTTATCTCTCTATTTTCTTAAACTAGCTATTGTACTCTTTGCCTAGCGCTAAAAAAAAGACAACAAAAATGAACACTTTTATCCGCTTAAGCTAAGCTTTATTTGTCACTTTAATATTATATATATTTTGATTTTATACATCTATTAATTGGGATAAATAATGAAGAAAATATTTTTAGCCGCTTTTTTAGTGTTGTTTCATCCGCCTCTATTTGCGAATGGATCAATGAATGTTAATAGTGAACTCAGTCATCTCGCCGGAGGCGCGATTATGGCGGGTACTCTCGTCACTCTCACAGATAATTACTGGCCAGAACAAAATAGAGCATGGGTGGGGTTTACCGTAAGTAGCGCATTGGGGGCTATTTCTCAATATTATGAGTATGCTAACGGCAGCAACGATTTTAATAATGCATTTATGGATGCGGCCTCACACGCATTGGGGTCGGCCATTGGAGCTTATATTTCAGACCAATATTTGCTTATGCCCGTCATAAATAAAAGCGCCGATGAGACCTATGTAGGACTCTCCATACAGTTTCAATTATAACCTGCCAAAGTGTTATCGTTTGCGGGAAATTAACTGTATTCAGATGATCGAATGAGGAAGCAATTTCACTCAAAAGAGTGAAATTGCTTGAAAAACCGAATCCTTTTAAAATGCAGCGCGACGCGCTTCATAAGCTTCTGAAAATGCAGTGATCTCTTCATGTTGATATGGTTTCAACCCGGCAACAACCATTTTCTTAATGCCACGACCAATGGTTTTCTCGCCATCAAAAACATTAAAATGGAGAAAATTATTAGCACGCTTAGGATCAACTTCGAAGTAGCAATCAGCCAATTCAACGTGCAGTGGATTACTCAGCTGTAATGTGTCGAATTCAAAGCTCATGCTGTTGTACATAACCAATGGACGCGATGGATTGAACATCACATTATGTTTTTTCATCAATGGCATCAATAACGTTGGAAAATTTTGTCCAGAGAAAACCACATAGTGTTTTATTAACGCCTCGATTAACACCGGATCATAGCTAGTATTTCCCTTTTTATTTATCTCTAAAATACTTTTCCCCTGCTCATTAGTAATCACTATATGCTCACTATCTGTTTCAGGAAACACCAATCCAACGCCACTACCAAGCATATTAGTGAAAGTAAAACTCATCGACTCACTGACACCATATGTAGTTAAAGCCAGTGAAAAAAGCAAGTCTCCTGGTACACAAAAACGTTTATTATCAGGATCATGGATAGGGTTAAAATCATGACATTGTTGCTTAGCAAAAGAACTCGCTTGCTCAGCTGTAATACGCACAATATTGTCATGTTTAGTGTAATAAGGTTCTAATAACATTAAGTTCTCTTAATATGAGGGCAATTAAAAAGGCAGGGGAACAGTACGCCGACGCGCTTTCTTTTCTCCATTTATTCGCTATTTTATAAAAAAAATTTGAAAAGTGAAATGGTTAGCTGCAAATATAAAATATGCTCGCCATAAAAAACATTTAAATGACCTTGTTAAATGTAGCGATTAATCAAATGCTGCTCGATTCCATTCGAACAAAAATGCAATTGAGAGGAGATGATATTCCCCTAATAGATGAAAATAAGAAGCTCACACTATCGTTCACAGTGAATAAGATACTCTTTCCAATTATGGTATTGGTCGACCTCCAACGCATTAAAAGCCTTCATTGGTAAAGGTGGGCTACAAAGAAATCCTTGAATAGAGTCGCATCCCAAATTATCAAGGAAGCTCAATTGTTCGATTGTTTCAACACCTTCTGCAATAACAGCAACCCCCATAGAGTGTGCTAACGTAATCATCGCAGTGACAATAGCCGCATCATCGTGACTCGAAGTGATATCCATAATAAACGAACGGTCTATTTTGAGCAGTTCAAAGGGCAATCGGCGTAAATAGTTCATTGATGAATACCCTGTACCAAAGTCATCAATTGAAAATGAAAGTCCCATATGGTGGAGTAACTGTAATTTTTTACTGGTTTCTTTCATATTGTCTATTAATAAATTTTCAGTGACTTCCAGTTCTAGATAATGCGGATCTAATCCCGTTGTAGCCAAGATACATTCAACCATCTGCACGAAATTCTTTTGCTTAAATTGGCGGATGGAAATATTGACAGCAACTTTCTTGGGGGAGAATCCCATATCACGGTTACTTTGTTCTTGTTCACAGGCAGTCCTCAATACCCATTCTCCAACAGGAATAATCATCCCCGTTTCTTCCAATATAGGAATAAAATTGATTGGGGAAACTAATCCAAGCTCGGGATGCTGCCATCGCAACAGGGCTTCATATCCTTCAATTTTGCAATTAGAGAGATTAAGTTGAGGTTGATAAAAAAGCCTAAATTCATCACGCTCTAATGCTCTACGTAAGCTTAATTCTAAGCTTAATCTATCGATGGCCCTCTGTTCATCTTTTATGGCATAAAATTGAAAGGCATTTCTACCTTTACTTTTAGCCAGGTACATAGCGGCATCCGCTTTTTGCAATAAGGTTTGCGTGTTTACACCATCTTCGGGAAAAAGACTTATACCAATGCTAGCCGTAACAAATAATTCCCGACTATCACATTCAAACATAACGGCTAACTTACTCAATATCGTGTCTACCTGCTTGATAACATCCTCTTTGGTCGCAATATCATTGAGAATAATGGCAAACTCATCTCCGCCAAAACGCGCAACCGTATCGTTTTTCCGTAAACACGCAACTAGTCTGACAGCCATTTCTTGCAGTAATAGGTCGCCAATATTATGACCCAACGTATCATTAATTATTTTAAAACGATCCATATCTATAAACAAAACAGCAATGATTGTTTCTTTCCATTGCGCGCGTCCAATTGCCTGTTCAAGGCGATCTTTAAATAATAATTTATTAGGTAAACCAGTTAATGCATCATGGTGGGCTAAATGTTGAAGACGTTCTTGCGCTTCCATCCGCTCAGTTATGTCTTTCCCACAAGAGATGTAATTCACGATCACCCCTTGGTTATTTTTTTGCGGTGTAATGGTTTTTTCTTCGAAGTATAAACGCCCTGTTTTATGTTTATTGATTACAATTTCATTGAATACTTTTCCTTGTTGGATAGTTTTCCAAAGACGCTTGTAAAATGCAGCACTCTGTTTCTCTGATTTCAGTATTCTAGGCGTCGCGCCCAGTAACTCACTTTTATCATAACCAGTCATATTGAGCATGGCTGTATTCACATACTCAATCACTCCCATGCTGTTTGTTATCATAATACCATCAGCGGCTTGTTCAACTGCGGTTGAAAGTTTACGCATCTCCATTTCAGCTAATCGACGTTCGGTAATATCCTGTAGGGTACCAACAATATAAGTCACTTGTTGTGCTGCATTAAGCGTTACATCGCCTTGATGACGAACAAACCAAGTCGCCCCCTTGCTATGTAACAATCGATGCTCAATATCGTAGCTTTTTTTCTCTTTAATGGCCTTATTTATAGTTGCGAGTACGAGTGTTTTATCTTCGCAATGAACCAACTCAATAAACTCAGCAAGAGTATGATTTGCATAACTAGCAGGCATATTTAATATTAAGCAAAGCTGATCAGATAACAGAACAGTATCGTCAAAAATAGACCATTCAAAGTGTCCAATACGCGCAATGCGTTGCGCCTCAGCTAATCGGGCTTCATTTAGCTGTAGCCTTCTGTGCGCTATCGCTTGCTCTTTGATTTTCTCTTGCAGCAGGTTATTAGTATTGTATAGATCATCCGTTCGCGCTTTAATTAAAGATTCAAGCGCATCGTTAGTTACTGAAAGGTGACCAATAGTACAGATATCATCATAAGATCTTAAGGCGGTTATCATCGCAATTTCAAAATCTTGAGTCGTCAATTTACTTTTTTCTAAGTAGCCATTGATATCATATAAGCGAATAACATCTCGGATATGCGATTTTCCTGACTGCCCTGTACGCAAAATAATTCTGACCGTTTTATTTTGCATAACATCACGAATGTACCTTGTGCAGTTTAAACCGGCGCTATCATTTTCCATGACAATATCAAGTAAGATGACAGCAATATCAGAATGCAGTTGTAATAACTTATAAGCCTCTTCTGGTGAACTTCCATAGATAAGATTCAAGCCTCTATTTTTGTAAGCAAAATCGTAACTACTCAGCAGGGGTAAATATATTTGGTAGCATATCATTTAACAATAGAGCAAGAGCTGTGGAACCACTGACACCCTGCTTTTTACAGCTCGATAAGTAACTTCTCAGGCCAAAAAACATCTC
>NZ_JAHNZV010000043.1 GCF_022267535.1 Psychromonas antarctica | reverse complement strand
ATAATTCCACTAAGTTATTCATATGCCCACCTTGTTTGCTTTCAAATCGTTTCTTGGTCGAAAGATCTGATCGCTTGGTGGGCATTTAGTTCAATTTTTTATTCTGTTATCCAGAATTCAGGTTAATTACTAAAAGTATAATAGCGAAGTTATTATTAACTTCGCTATTTTCATTCACTCCAAGCGTATTTTCATCTCCAATACAACCTGCCTAATTTATATAAGCACTTAATTTTTTATAACTTAGTTTTACCTAAGCCGATAAGTTTCTACATACTCGCAATCGCTGAGTTTTATTTCTTCTAATGGGGTTTGTGGAGATGTTAGGGAATCTCTGCTTTTTAAGGGGGAGCGTAGTTACAAGCGTGGTCAATAAGGTCGTTCTTTCATTTTTATTCGATTTATAGCATAGTGAGTAATCTATAAAATTAATTTCCAATTTAAGAGAGCAACGAATGTTACGTATTAAGCCTGTTTATCTTCTACTCAGCAGCTTGTGTGCCATCTTTCCTACCTTTTTATCTGCCACTTCTATTAGCCAAGCTGAGCCTTTAATGAAATCTTTTAAGATAACTAATGCGTCAATAAAACAGAGTCCCAATGACTCGCGAGCATATCAGATGATCCGTTTAAATAACGATCTTGAGGTATTACTTATCTCCGATCCGGATTTAAAAAATAGTGCTGCTTCGTTATCGCTACCTATCGGCAGTATGCATAATCCCGATGTGCAATTAGGTCTGGCACATTATCTAGAGCATATGCTTTTCTTAGGATCACAGCGTTACCCAACGATTAATGAATACAGTCAATTTATGAGCCAGCATGGTGGTTATACTAATGCTTATACTGCGCAGGACAGCACCGTTTATGGGTTTGAAGTCAATGATGAATACTTGGGGGAGGCGCTCGATCGGTTGGCTGATGTAATGCGGGCTCCTTTGCTTGATGAAAAGTACGCTGAAAAAGAAAGGCATACGGTTAATGCTGAAAATAAAACTTACTTTGATAATGATATGCGTAAGTTATATGCATTGCAGCGCTATACACTTAATCCAAAGTATCCGATGGCGCGTTTTAGTACCGGAGATTTAACAACTTTAGTCGATAAACCAGGCAGCAAGTTGCAGGATGAATTAGAGCATTTTTTTACGAGTTACTATTCAGCTAATCTGATGAAAGTTGCATTAACGAGTCCGCGTCCTATTGCCGAGTTAGAGCAGATAGCCAGTTTATACCTGAGCCAAATTCCCAATAAAGAAGTCCGTCAGCCTCTCATTATAGCTGATATGTTAACCGCTAAAGAGGCGGCCATAAAAGTGACAATGAAACCCACAGCCGATATTAAGTTGCTACAAGTTAACTTTTTAGTCCCCAGTGTTAAGGATGAATACATGTATCAACCCGGTGGTTATATTAGCCGTTTATTAGGGTCAGATCATGAAGGGGGCTTGTCAGATTATCTAAAAAAAGCGGGCTTAGTGGAATCTGTAATGGCGGGTTTTTCTGCGACTTATAGTGATACCCATTCACAGTTCACGATACAGTTTAAAATGACCAATGCAGGTGTAAAGGCGCAAGATAAAATAGTGGCTAGCCTGTTTGCTTTTACCGACTTAATTAAAGAAAGAGGTATTAATAGAGCACAGTTCCAGGAACAGAAAAAAAGTTTAGATACACGTTTTGAATTTTTAACAAAAAATGCAGGGTTTAATTATGTGATGGCCTTGTCTGCCAATATGCAGCGTTATCCCAGCCAAGATTTGCTGTTTTTTCCTTACCGTTTAGACAGCTTTAATAAAAAGTTCATAACGCAGTTATTGACTTACCTTACCCCGGCAAACGTACGCGTTTTTGAACTCAGTCCCGATGCCAAGGGGGGCGTGCAGATCCCTTATTATCAAGGTGAATACGCAACTACCTCGATTTCGATGCAAACTCAGCAAGCTTGGTTAAGTGCAGCGGCAGAGATCGAATTGTCTTTGCCAAGTGGTAACGAGTGGCTGCCTGAAAATTTAAGCCTAGTGAAGAAAGATCAGACGCAAAGCGCGGAGCAACTAGTCAATAAACGCGGGCACTCGCTTTGGTTCCAACAAAGCGGGTATCTAGATGAGCCGAAAGCGAGCTTTAAGCTGCAGCTTAATAACAACCTCGCGGACCAGAATGTGACATCGCGGATCACCATGAGTTTACTCTTAAATATGCTTAACAAACAGTTTGCTGAGTTAAATTCGGCCACCCAAGAGGCGGGATTAGGTTTTTCATTAAGCTCTTCCAACGGTCTGCTGATTAGTACTTCTGGGTATAGTGACAAGCAGGATAAGCTGTTGTTAAGGGTCTTAAGTGACATTAAAAAAACACAGGTTAGTGAGCAGTCACTCGCACTTGCGAAAGAGGAAATAAGAAGGCGTCTACATAACAAAGCAAAGATTAAACCGATGGATTTGGCAATGGATGGCTTTAGGGATCTGGTACGACAACCCGCTTGGTCAGATGCCACTTCAGTTGCGGCAATCGATCAGATAAGTATAAAAGATGTGCATCTTTTTATACAACAGTTGTTTGAAAAATCCAGTTTGCGTTTATTAGCCTTAGGTAATTTAAGCCGACAACAGGTGCTTGATTTAGATCGTGCGCTGGAAGCGATAGTTGCAGTCCAAGCTCAGCCTTTTTATGTGATTTCTCGTTTACATGCGCAACCTGATGAAGGCCCGTTGAATTACGCACTTAACTCTGAAATGCAAGATGATGCTTTAGCGGTGATTTATCTAACAGATCTACAAGGCGATAGGCCGCTTGCAACAGCTGAATTACTTAATAAATTATTGTCGCCTGCATTTTATGATCAGATCCGCACTCAGGAACAGCTCACATACTCTCCCTTTAGTGTGAGTTTTCCAGTAAATGATAATGTTGCTTTTGGCCTTTTTACACAAAGTCCAGCTGTCGACAATGCGCAGTTATATAGACGTTTTTCTGCTTTTTTACAGAGTTTTAGTCCCTTGTTATCTGCCACGACAGAATTACAATTTAATAAGATCAAAGCTGCCCATATTGCTAATTATCTCGCTAAACCGACCTCGCTTGCGAATGAGTTTTCTTACCTC
Source organism: Psychromonas antarctica (assembly GCF_022267535.1). Lineage (GTDB taxonomy): Bacteria > Pseudomonadota > Gammaproteobacteria > Enterobacterales > Psychromonadaceae > Psychromonas > Psychromonas antarctica. Next base: position 19,167 of record NZ_JAHNZV010000043.1, on the reverse strand, counting down.
AGTAATGAATGGTTAAGTATTAAAAGTGAGATAAATAATAAGCAGGCTTATATCGATACTTTAACTGATATCTCTTTACAGGAAGTACAGGCCTTTTATAAACAGATTTTTTTGCAGGGTAAACACCGGCAGGAGATACTTATTCAGGTGCAAGGTGAAAAATTCAGAAGTGAAAAACTGTTAAGTCTGCAAGGTGAGCAGAAAATGACTAATGTCGATTTATTGCCTAAATAACCGTTTTAGTGACTGGCTGTCAGCTCACAACAAGCACATAACTATTAAGTACACAGAGAATACAAAGCAACCCATAACAAAAAAATGTGTGGGTTTTAACCTTCATTTTCTCGTGCCTTCGTGGTTAATTAAATGCTTTTGAACTTGCCAATGACCAATAAATCCGCTGTCGTGGCTATCAGCGCTTAGCTTTATTCTTCTCGTGACCTCTATGCACTTTAATTCTATAATACGCCTTCATTTTTTCAGAAGGCTTTGTAATTTATGCGTCCTAGTAATCGAACTCCAGAACAAAATCGCGATATTAAAATCACCCGTAATTACACGGACTATGCTGAAGGCTCTGTTCTAATCGAAATGGGCAATACTAAAGTGCTTTGTAATGCATCTGTTTCAGATTCTGTGCCGCGCTTTTTAAAAGGCAAAGGCAAAGGTTGGGTAACTGCGGAATACGCGATGTTGCCTCGTGCGACGCATACGCGCAATATGCGTGAATCTGCCAAAGGAAAACAGGGCGGACGTACATTAGAAATTCAACGCCTTATCGCTCGTTCATTACGTGCTGCTGTTGATTTAGAAGCCTTAGGCGAAAATATGATCACCGTTGATTGTGATGTTATTCAAGCCGATGGTGGTACACGCACTGCTTCTATCACTGGCGCCTGTATTGCACTGGCGGATGCGCTTAATTGGATGGTAAAACAGGGTAAATTGAAAAAAAGTCCACTTAAACAAATGATCGCAGCTGTTTCTGTCGGTATTTATAAAAGTACACCCGTGTGTGATTTAGATTATGCTGAAGATTCAAATGCACAAACAGATATGAATGTCGTCATGACTGAAACGGGCGGTTTGATTGAAATTCAAGGCACAGCTGAAGATGGCAGTTTTAGCCATGAAGAGTTACTCGCTATGCTCGGCCTTGCAAAAGGGGGGATCGACAAATTAATCGCTGAGCAGAAAAAAGCCTTAAGTGCGGAGTCATAAAATGAAAGATTATCAGCAAGAGTTTATTGAATTTGCGATTGAAAAAGGGGTCCTCAAGTTTGGCGAATTCACCTTAAAATCGGGCCGAATTAGCCCCTATTTTTTTAATGCAGGTCTGTTTAATAGCGGGCGTGACTTAGCGCGTTTAGGGCGTTTTTATGCGGCGGCATTAGTCGATTCAAAGATTGAGTATGATTTGTTATTTGGTCCCGCTTATAAAGGGATCCCAATCGCTACGACCACTGCAGTTGCTTTGTCGGATACTTATAATTTAGATTTGCCTTATTGCTTTAACCGCAAAGAGGCAAAGACCCATGGTGAAGGCGGTAGCTTGGTCGGCGCTGAATTAAAAGGCAAAGTGATGTTAGTTGACGATGTGATCACGGCGGGTACTGCGATTCGTGAGTCAATGGATATCATTGAAGCGCATAACGCCAAGCTAGCGGGGGTCTTGATTGCATTGGACCGCCAAGAAAAAGGCAAAGCAGACCTTTCTGCTATCCAAGAGGTTGAGCGCGACTATAATGCCCAAGTGATCTCTATCGTGCAGTTAAGTGATTTAATTACTTATCTAGAAACACAGCCGGGTATGCAAAAGCACCTTGATTGTGTAAAAGTTTATCGCGAGCAGTACGGTATTTAATGCGTTGCTAGCAAATAATAAAAAGCCACTCAAATAGTGGTTTTTTTTGGTTTATAAATAACCTCAATTCTGGATAAGCTAAACGATACAGTACCGTTATTTACGCGTATTTCTGCGTTAAATCATCTGCCAATAACCAGTTATTGCTGCGATGATTCGCCTTGAACTACGCAAAACTAACAGCACTGTATAATATGTTTTTTAACTTGTTGATATTTAATCTGATTTCGCTTCCATTATCCAGAACTGAGGTTAAATACGTAATTTATCAGGCTAATCGCATCTTTCCAAGAGCATAAAAAAGGCCTTAACGCACAACGTTAAGGCCTTTTATTGAGTTCCTATTATTCCTTAATTCACCCCTTACTGTTCATGTACCTTATGCTTTATGCTTTCATCAAACACTTCACTGTGCTTGTGGGTGCTGGCGATAAATGAATAGATAACCGGTAAAATAAGTAGCGTAAACAGCGTCCCTATTGATAAACCAGCCACAATAACGATACCGATGCCAAAGCGACTAACCGCCCCTGCGCCTGTTGAGAAAAGCAGTGGGATTAAACCCGCTACCATGGCTGCCGTCGTCATTAAAATAGGACGTAAACGTACAGTGGCGGCTTTTTTAACGGCATCAATACGATTTAAACCATGATGTAATTGCTCCTCTTTGGCGACTTCTGCAATCAAAATACCGTGTTTGGTTATCAGTCCGACTAAGGTTATCAGACCGACTTGCGTATAGATGTTCATGGTCGCGGCGCCCCAAGCTAGGGCTACGAGCGCGCCACTGATAGCAAGCGGTACTGTCATTAAGATAACCAGAGGATCGCGGATGCTTTCAAACTGACTGGCCAGCACTAAGAAGATAATAAAAATCGCGAAGATAAAGGTCATATAGAGTGCGCCGCCTTCAGACACAAACTGGCGCGCTTCACCTAGATAATCATGACGATAGCCTTGTGGTAGTTTGCTTGTTGCCAATTCTTCAAAGAAGTTAATGGCATCACCCATCGCAACACCAGGGGCTAATACTGCGCCAATGGTTGCACTATTTAGCTGGTTAAAGTGAGAAAGTGAACGCGGTTCAGCCGTTATGTCAATGGTAATTAAACTACTCAGTGGCAACATATCGCCATTTTTAGCACGCACATAAAAGTTACCTAATTTGTCTGGCGACAAACGGTATTGACGTTCTACTTGTGCAATGACTTCGTAGCTACGGCCATAAAGGTCAATACGGTTTAAGTAACCATCACTGAGTAATGTACCTAATGTGATACCAATGTCTTGCATGGTCACACCATAAGCGCCTGCTTTGTCCCTATCAATTTTGATATTCATGGTGGCAGAATCAAATGCGAGATCTAGCTCAGAATAAACAAAGTTAGAATTAGTTTGTGTCGCCGCAAGTACATCGCTGGCTATGGTTGCTAAGCTTTCAAACTGATTTGCTGTGGTGATAACAAACTGCACCGGTAAACCGCCTGACGAACCTGGTAATTCAGGCATTTGAAAGGCAGTGGTTGCCACTGATGCAACGCTATTGAAGAGCGGCGCTAATGTGGTCGCGAGCTCTTTGGGGTTCTTTTCGCGTTGACTCCAAGGCTTCATAATCGCAATACCAAATGCTTGATTGGCATTGGGTACACCGGAAATACCGAGCGTACTTTGCACTTCAGGCTGTTTGGATATTTGCTCAGTAATGACTCCTATACTTTTTTGAATGTAATCGAGATTGGCATTGGCCGGTGCTTTTGACATCATCATTAATGCACCTTTATCTTCTTTGGGAGCCAGTTCTGCAGGAATAGATTGAAACAGAAAAGGTAGGGAGATAAAGACTAATAAAGCAAAAATAATAATCGCAGGACGACGGGTCATCAATACATCAAGAAGGCGTGAATAACGTTCAGTTAGCCCCGCTAGAGCTGATTCTACGGTCTTTTCAAAACGATTCGGTTGTTGATTGCTTTTAAGCATTTTACTACACATCATCGGTGATAGTGTTAATGCAATAATACCCGATACAAAAACAGATCCGGCCAGTGTTAATGCAAATTCAGTAAACAGCGAACCAGTTATCCCGCCCATTAATGCAATGGGGGCATAAACAGCCGCCAGTGTAATGGTCATTGATATAACGGGTACCGCAATTTCACGTGTACCAATAATCGCCGCACGAAAAGGTTCTTCTCCTGCCTTGATATGGCGATCAATATTTTCTACCACCACTATCGCATCATCAACCACCAGTCCGATAGCCAGCACCATCGCTAACAGCGTCATTAAGTTAATCGTAAAACCAAAGAGCTGCATCACCATCAGTACACCAATCAGTGACAGAGGAATGGTAATGATGGGAATAATTACCGCGCGCCAAGAGCCTAAAAATAGGATCATTACAGCCAATACAATCAGACCCGCTTCTACGATGGTCTTAACTACTTCAGAAATGGATTCCTCAATGGCCAGTGTTGAATCATAGAGCACTTCCATTTTTATTGAGCTTGGCTTGTTTTTTTGTAGCTCAGGCAACATATCACGCACGCCCGCCGTGATATCTAGCGGGTTGGCACTTGGCGCTGCATCGATAGCAACTACAACCGCTTCATTACCATTTGCCATGGTGCGAGTGGCATCGTGACTTTTTTCCAATGAAACACGGGCGATATCTTGTAAACGTATTACTTTACTATCTTCACGGGTTGCGATAACCAGATTTTCCAGTTCAGCTGCAGTTTTTACCTGGGTGTCGCTGCTACCATTAAATAAAGTGTAATAACTGTTTGCTTGACCTGTTGCCGACTGAATATTATTGGCTTGTAAAATTTGCACGACATCTTGGGCTGTTAGGCCAAATCCAGCCATACGCTCCGGATCCAACCAGATGCGTAGCGCAAATTTAGTGCCACCATAAAGGTTAACTTTGGCAACACCGTTAATACTAAACAGTTGCGGTTTAATAACCCGCTCAAGGTAATCAGTAATTTGACTTGCATTAAGCTGTTCACTTGAGAATGCGATATAAATAACCGAGGTGCTTGATCCCGTACTCATATCAATAGTCGCATCTTCTGCTTCACTGGGCAGTTGCGAACGCACACTATTTACCTTGGCAAGAATATCAGCCACTGCACCATTAGGGTCAGTATTGAGTTTCATATAAACAGATATTTTTGAATTACCCATGAAGCTTTGTGAGGTAATAAAATCGATATTATCGGCTTGCGCAATTGCCTGCTCTATAGGTTGCGTAATAAAACCTTGAATAAGGTCCGCATTGGCGCCGTAATAACTGGTTGAAACAGTGACGACAGTATTGGTCATCGTCGGGTACTCTCGTACCTGCATTTTACTTAAGGCCTGTAGACCTAATAATACGAGCAATAAGCTCAGTGATATTGCCAGTACAGGACGGCGTATAAAGGTATCAGTAAATTTCATCATTCCTCCTATAGTGCTGGAATTTCAGCGGGTATATTTAGAATGTCAGATTCAGTTACTTGAACATGCGCGCCATTACTTAAACGTACTTGGCCGCTTGTTACAATGACATCTCCTTCGCTTACGCCACCTAACACATGCACTGAGCCACCTTTGCTTTTACCCAATTTTACGATGCGCTGATCTGCCCGTAAAAAGGTTTTGCCCGCAGCGTCTTCTTGCTCTGTTATTAGATAAACGGTTTCGCCATAAAGCGTATAATTAATCGCTGTTTCCGGAATAATGATTTGCTTTGTTAAGGTCGGTAAAATGATGTTGGCTTTAGCAAACATACCAGAACGTAATTTTTGTTCTTTATTGGGAATGTCAGCCTGTACTTGGATCACGCCACTTTGGTAGTTAACAGCAGGTTCAATCGCTGAGATAGTCCCAGTGAAAGGGGTCTCTGGCTCTGCATCTACAAAAATATTCATCGCTTGGCCGATATGTATTTTATTAAGATCGTTTTGCGGTACAGTGAAACGGAGGCGCATTTTACTGACGTCTTCTAAACGCACAATATCAGAACCGGCAGTTAAATAATCGCCTAAGAAAACGTTGCGTAAACCGGTGATACCATGAAAGGGTGCGCGGATAATTCGGCGGCTAATCGTCGCTTGATAACTTTCTATTTGTCCCTGCAATGCTAAGAATTCAGCTTCTGCATCATCAACTTGTCCTTGTGAAACGGATCCTTTTTTAAGCAGTGATTTCATGCGTTTGTAGTTACGCTCAACCGCAGGCATGCGCCCTTGAGCCGCTTTGAGGTTGGCTGTTTCTACTTCTGAATCAAGGTAAATAAGTGCATCACCCGCTTTAAGTTTTTGTCCTGATTCAAAATTGATGCTGACCACTTTGCCAGCCACTTCATTGGCAATATTAACGCCTTGAATAGGTTCGATAAAACCAATTGCTCGCAGGTGAGGCGTCCACTTTTCAAGTGTGATGTTGGTGGTGGTCACCGAAAATTCAGGAATCGGACGGTTAGCTAGAAACTCTCTTATTTTCATGGCCTTAAACATATTAAAGCCAATAACACTACCGAATACCAATATGGCTAGTAATATTGCCGAAGCGATCCATTTTTTCATTGTGTTACCTTAATTAGATTAAAAATTATTGATATTAAATTTTTTGAATGATTAACCAAGATGCGTCTCTGACTTGGTCGATTTGTTGTTCATCTAGCTGCAAATCCTCCCTTAAAACTTTTTTTGCTAAATTAATCGAGCTATCAAAGCTTAATGAGATTAACGCCGCAATTTGCCAATTGTGAAAGAGTCCCTGATCGATTCCTTGCTGATAAAAATTTATTAAAGGAGCAAATTCATCTCCACTACATAAAGCCGTATTTTCTGGTGCTAAGTGGGGCTGTGAAAAAAGCATCTCAATCACGGCTAAGCGTTTTGGATTATTTGACACCCCATTAAATACATTGCGCCACAGCAAATTATATTTTTGTTGCGGGCTTTGAGTCCCTTGCCAACCCTCAAAGCTAGTTTGAGAAATCTTTAGGTTAATATCTCGATACAATTCAGTGATGAGTGCGTCTTTATTTTCAAAGTAGCGGTAAATAGTACCGGCAGCAATACCCGCATTGTCTGCTAATAGCTTCATTGAAAATCCATAAAAACCACGTTCAGCAAGTAGCGTTTCGGCGGCATTTAAAATGTTGCTTCTTTTATTCATAAATACACCCTAGTGAATGAACGTTCATTATGGTGTATTTATCTGACTTTGCAATAATTAAATGAAGTTAAATTGCGCTTTAAAAGCATTTCTCAATAAACAAAATCGGCTTCTGTTAGTCGTTCTTTACACCCTACATAGCAATTCATATTGGGCGTTGGTATTCACCACAAACTCACGTAACATATCCTTGAAATTATTGACATCACTTTAGGAAAAACCATGAAACTGAACCCCGGGCAAGATGCCGCTGTAAAAATGATCTCAGGCCCCTGTCTTGTTTTGGCGGGCGCGGGCAGTGGAAAAACGCGCGTTATTACCAATAAAATTGCTCATCTAATACAGAATTGCGACTATTTTGCCAAAAATATTGCCGCAGTCACTTTTACCAATAAAGCCGCGCGTGAAATGAAAGAACGTGTAAGTCAAACACTTGGTCGTAAAGAGGCGCGGGGTTTGATGGTGTCGACCTTCCATTCACTGGGGTTAGATATCATTAAGCGGGAATATAAAACCTTAGGCATGAAAGCCGGTTTTACCTTGTTTGATGATCAGGATACCTTGTCATTATTAAAAGAACTTACTCAAAAGCAGCTGCAGGAAGATCAGGATCTACTTAAAGCATTAGTCTCGCAAATATCAAATTGGAAAAATGCTTTAGTATTACCGCCGCAAGCGATAAGACAGGCAAACGGGGAGCGAGAGGTTTTATTTGCTCATTGTTACGACCTTTATCAACGTCAGTTAAAAGCCTATAACGCATTAGATTTTGATGATTTGATTGTTTTACCTACTTTATTGTTAACGCATAAAATCGATGTGCGGTTACGCTGGCAGAAGAAAATTCGCTACCTATTAGTCGATGAATACCAAGATACCAACACGAGCCAGTATGAATTAATTAAGGCTTTGGTCGGAGAACGCGGCCGTTTTACCGTCGTTGGGGATGATGACCAGTCTATCTATTCTTGGCGTGGTGCTCGCCCTGAAAATTTAGTGTTATTGCAGAAAGATTATCCGCAGTTAAAAGTGGTGAAATTGGAGCAAAATTACCGCTCTAGCCAGCGCGTATTAAAAGCGGCTAATGTGCTGATTGCTAATAATCCTCATGAATTTGAAAAACGTTTGTTTAGTGAGTTGGCTTATGGCGAGTCGATCAAAGTACTCTTTGCTAAAAACGAGAAGCATGAAGCTGAACGGGTTGTGACGGAGTTATCGGGCCATAAATTTATGAATGGGGCTGCTTTTAGCGATTATGCCGTCCTTTATCGTGGCAATCATCAAAGCCGTTTACTTGAGAAAGTACTGATGGAAAACCGTATTCCCTACCGTATTAGTGGCGGCACTTCGTTTTTCGCGCGTAGTGAAGTCAAAGATATAATGGCTTACCTTAAACTGCTAGTGAATCATGATGATGACAATGCTTTTTTGCGTGCGGTAAATACGCCCCGAAGAGGAATCGGACCAAACACTTTAGAGAAACTCGGTAGTTATGCAAATATCCGCCACAGCAGTTTATTTAGCTGCAGCTTTGAAATGGGCTTAGAGCAAACCTTGTCAGGTAAGGGGTTGCAATCATTGCATGTTTTTACCCGCTGGCTGGTGGAATTAAATGATCGCTTAAAAAGGGAAGAACCCGTTGAAGTGGTGCGTGATCTGATCCGTGATATTGGTTATGAAGATTGGTTGTATGAGAGTAGCCCTAGCCCTAAAGCGGCAGAGATGCGCATGAAAAACGTGTCGATGTTATTTAAATGGGTGACAGAGATGCTTAAAGGAGATGATCTTGATGAGGGGATGACACTTGAACAGGTGGTGGCGCGTTTGACCCTACGCGATATGCTTTCTCGTAATGAAGAAGAGGAAGAGTTAGATCAAGTGCAGTTAATGACGCTGCATGCATCCAAAGGGCTGGAGTTCCCATTCGTCTATATGATAGGCATGGAAGAGGGTATTTTACCGCACCAAGTCAGTATTGATGAAGATAATGTCGACGAGGAACGCCGCCTTGCTTATGTCGGCATTACTCGTGCGCAGAAAGAGTTAACTTTTACGTTGGCGAAAGAGCGCAATCAATATGGGGAGTTGATTAAACCAACACCGAGCCGATTCTTATTTGAACTGCCTCAAGATGATCTTGATTGGGAAAGCGGCCCAAGAAAAAAAACAGATGATCAGAAAAAGCAGTTAGCGGAAAAAGGGATTGCCAATTTACGCGCGCTATTTGATTAGTATTTCAGGTTGGTGAATACTTGCTTTTTTTCTTTACTAGTGACTTTTTGGGTGCTCTTTTTAAGCTGACGTATGCTGACATTATTTCTAACTTGACACTTAAAAAAAGGAAAGCAGTTCGCTTTCCTTTAAGGGCTATTTTCCGCTGCCGTTTATTTCTCTATTAACCCTGCAGAGACATCGACTATATCTTGCTCTGCTAATGTGCCTGCTGAGAATTTAAGCTGTAGCATATTAATAATATAATCATAACGCACATTGGCGAGCTGATTTTCAGATGCATACAGATTACGCGTCGCATCGAGTACATCAACAATGGTACGGGTACCCACTTCAAAGCCAGCTTCCGTCGCTTCAAGAGCGCTGGTTGAAGATTTTACCGTTTGCTCATAAGCTTGGATTGAACTGATCGATGCGCGTACATTGTTATAACCACTGCTGACTTGTGATTCCGTATTTCGGAACGTTTGCACTAAATCTTCACTGGCTGCGATGTAATTAAATTGTGCTTGTTTAACCAGTGACGTGGTTTTGCCCCCGGTGTAAATAGGTACATTCAACTGCACGCCAATGGTGGCCGAACTCATCTCTATATCGTTACTTGCCGACGAATCGTAATCAGTATCGCTATAACCTAAGCTCGCGGTTAAATCTAAGGTGGGGAGATGGCCCGTTTGAGCTAATTCAATCTGCATTTTAGCGAGTTCTTTTGCAATTCGCTTGCCATGTAGATTAAGGTTGTTTTCGAGGGTTTTATTGCGCCATAGTTGAATATCGCCCTCTAATTTTTGCGCTGAAAAAGTATCGGTATTGAGATAAGCGATATTTTGGACATCTTCGCCAGTCAATTCGCGCAGTGTGTAATAGGAATTGTCTAGGGTATTTTGTGCGGTTATTTCATCAGCTATAGTGCGATCATATTCTGCTTGTGCTTCATGAACATCGGTAATAGCAATCAGTCCGACCTCAAAACGCTGCTTAGTTTGTTCTAGTTGACGTTCAACCGCACGTTTGTTGGCCTGTACCGATTTGACCGCTTCATCTGCCCGTAATACATTGAAATAAGCGGTTGCCGTTCTGACTAATAAATTTTGTGCCGCATAACCATAAATGGTTGCGTATTGTGTTGCTTGTTTATCAGCAAGATCGAGCTGTTGCCAGTATGCACCATTATAAAGGGATTGGCTTAAAGATATATTAGCTCCATAGTTGGAATTAGTTGCTGTATCTTCACTTGCATTGGTATAACTGGCATTAAGACCAAAACCGATTTGTGGTAATAAAGCGGCATTTGCTTCCGCACTTTTTTCTAAGAAGATGTCATATTGCGCTTTGCTTTTTAAAATAATGGGATCTTTGATTTTAGCGGTTTGGTAAATTTGTAATAAATTATCGGCGTGAACAGAGTAACTGATACTGCTTAATGCAATGAGTGAAGCCAGAGAGATTCGTTTTATGGTCATGACCAAGCGTCCTGTTAGTAAGGTTAAATAGCCTAAAAATAAGCCAGCATACAATTGATTGAGTTTATTATAAAATAGTTGCGTTATATAGATATTTTAAAAGGATAGCAGAAAATGAATGAACATTCAGTTTTAAGTGAGTCAAGTGAAATAGTCGCGCGTAATTATACTCAAAACGATGTGCGAATATTAAAAGAAGAACCCTTATATAAGGGTTTTTTTAAGTGTACGAAATACACTCTGCAGCATAAGCTCTTTGCAGGAGGTTGGAGTGAAGAACTGCAGCGCGAGTTCTTTGAACGTGGTCATGCCGCGGCTTTATTGCCTTACGACGTGAAAAATGATCGGGTTGTTTTGCTCGAACAGTTTCGTTTTGGTGCAATGGGCACTAAGCAATCACCGTGGTTATTTGAGCTGGTGGCGGGGATGATTGAAGAGGGGGAAATAGCGGCAGAGGTGGCCAAGCGTGAAGCACTGGAGGAAGCGGGGTTGATCATTAAATCGTGCCAATTTATCTGCAATTATCTAGTTAGTCCTGGCGGCACTACCGAGCAGATCGATCTGTTTATCGCTAATATTGATAGCTCACTAGCCACTGGATTGCATGGTTTAGCCGATGAGGGGGAAGATATTCGTGTCCATGTGATCCCGAGAGAAACCGCTTATCAATGGGTCGTGGAAGGTAAAATCAACAATGCAGCGACTATTATTGCTCTGCAATGGCTTGAATTGAATAAAGAAAAGGGCCTTCAGTTGTAATTTTTGTTTTTTTATTAAGCATAACTGCAAAATAAATGAGGCATTGCCTGCAGTTTTGCTTTTTAGATGGCAATCAGGGCTGAGCAAATGATAAAATTGTGTACTTATATAAATCACCAAATGATTGTTTGATTTATAATCAGCAACCGGTTAATAAAATATTTCAATCAATATATGAGCGTTATGAAGAAACAAGTCGCACAATTAAAAGCGAACGCAGAAGGTAATTTACCGTTGCTGCAGATCACCGACACCCATCTTTTTTCCGATAGAGATAAAGATCTGCTCGGCATCAAAACCGTGCAAAGCTATGAGGCAGTGATTGACCATGCGTTACGCTACTCATCTGAATGTCTGGCGGTATTATCAACAGGTGATCTTTCTCAAGATCACTCCGCACAATCTTATGTGAATTTCAGCACCCATATCAAAAAACTAAATATGGCCTGTTATTGGTTGCCTGGCAATCACGACATACAAGCTATTATGTTACCCAGCTTATTGCAGGAAGGATTAGCGCAAACCAGACAAATTATTAGTGATTATTGGCAAATCATTATGCTCGACTCACAAGTTGAAGGCGTTGTTTATGGTGCATTAAGTGACCAGCAAATATGTTTTTTAGAAAAAGCATTGAGTGAGTTCCCTGAAAAACATACGTTAATTTGTATTCATCATCATGTTTTACCTATGGGATCAAAATGGCTTGATCAGCATATTTTAAAAAACAGCCAGCCATTTTTAGACGTGATCTCCTCCTTCGATAATGTTCGTGCAGTTTTATCTGGGCATGTCCATCAAGCGGGTGACACCTTGAAAGATGGCGTCTATTTTATGACAACGCCATCCACGTGTGTCCAGTTTAAAGAGAAATCCGATGATTTCTCTCTTGATACACGTGCGCCAGGCTATCGTTATTTATCACTTAATAAAGGGGGAGACATCAGTACTCATATTGAGCGAATTGAATCGGGCGCATTTACAGTAGATTCAGATGCTAAAGGTTATTGACTGGGCAAAGCAAACATTTAAATGCGGCTCATTATCTGGCCGCCACGTTGGAGTTTATCGTGTTATGCCCCGCCGTTATCAATCTTGACTGTGTTAAAAATACATCCTTATTGTCGGAGTTGCGCTAATGGCAAAAATATTATTAGCCTTGCACGGTTTTCATAGCTCGCCTAATTCCTTAAAAATACAACAGATGGACGCTTATTTAACGCAGTATTTTCCAGAGATCACTTTAGTCTGTCCACAACTTCCCTGCTTACCTGAGCAAATGTGGGAAACCATCAAAGCTATTTTTGAACAACATAAAACCGATCAAATTGCCGTGATGGGCAGCTCTCTTGGTGGTTACTTGGCCACTAAAGCCGCTTCTGTATATCAAACTAAAACACTATTGATTAATCCAGCGGTTGCCCCTTATCGCTTATTACAATGTTATGCCGGCATGCAAACTCATCCCTATACCGCTGACAATTATCTGATTGATGAAGATTACATGGCACACTTAAAAGCGTTAGAGGTGACCTGTTTAAGGGATCCACAAAAATATTGGGTGTTACTACAAAAAGCGGATCAAATCTTAGATTACCGTGAGGCAGCAGAAAAATATAAACAGTGTAAGATAACCTGCGAAGCGGGAGGGGACCATAGCTTTATCGGTTTTGACCGCTATTTATCAGATATTATTCAATTTTTATTTTAACATAACAGCCGTTTTCATTGCTCATGTTGCAAATATAAGCGGTAAATATATACTCTCGCGCATTCAGCGTGGGACTCGACCCAATTATTTTATTTTTTCAAAATAGGCACAAGCATGAGCGAACAGTATAATTCAGACTCCATTGAAGTTCTAAACGGACTTGACCCCGTTCGTCATCGCCCCGGGATGTACACTGAGACATCACGGCCCAACCATCTTGCACAAGAAGTGATAGATAATAGTATTGACGAAGCATTAGCAGGACATGCCTCCGTCATTCAAGTGACTTTATATGAAGATCAATCCATCGAAGTGATGGATGATGGACGCGGTATGCCCGTTGATATTCACCCTGAAGAAAAAATTTCAGGGGTTGAACTGATTTTTTGTAAATTGCATGCAGGTGGTAAATTTTCCGGTAAAAATTATGAAATATCAGGCGGATTACACGGTGTTGGTATTTCAGTGGTTAATGCCCTATCAAAACGCGTTAATGTCACTATTCGTCGAGATGCACAAATTTATGAAATAGCCTTTGAAAATGGTTATAAAGTCGAAGAACTGCATGTCACCGGCAGTTGTGGCAAACGTAATACCGGTACTAGTGTGCACTTTTTCCCGGATCCGCATTATTTTGATAGCGCTCGTTTTTCAGTTTCGCGCCTGCTGCACTTATTAAAAGCGAAAGCAGTTTTATGTCCGGGTTTAAGTATCAAATTTAAAGATAAAGTTAATAAAAATGACTACCAATGGTGTTATCAAGATGGCTTAAACGATTACCTTCTTGAGGCGGTATCTGAAAATGAACTGTTACCTTCAGCCCCTTTTGTTGGCAAATTTTCGGCAAATAGTGAGATGGCGGATTGGGCGGTAGTGTGGTTGCCTGATGGTGGAAATTCGATAGCTGAAAGCTACGTTAATTTGATTCCAACGTCTCAGGGCGGAACACACGTTAATGGTTTTAGGCAAGGGTTATTAGATGCAATGCGCGAGTTTTGTGATATTCGCAATCTATTGCCGCGGGGGCTAAAATTAACGCCAGAAGACATCTGGGATAAGTGCGCCTATGTGCTTTCCGTTAAGATTAAAGAACCGCAATTTGCCGGGCAAACCAAAGAACGACTTTCATCGAGGCAGTGTGCTGCGTTTGTATTGGGCGTAGTAAAAGATGCGTTTAGTTTATGGCTTAATGCCAATGTTAATAAAGCCGAGTTATTAGCCGAATTTTGTATTAATAATGCTGCGACACGTACTCGAAAAAGTAAAAAAGTAGCTCGTAAAAAAATCACCCAAGGCCCCGCATTGCCTGGTAAGTTAACTGATTGTTCAACTCAAGAGCCGGAGCGTGGTGAACTGTTTCTCGTCGAAGGTGACTCCGCTGGCGGTTCCGCTAAACAGGCGCGCGATAGAGAGTTTCAAGCTATTATGCCGCTGCGCGGAAAAATAAAAAACACTTGGGAAGATGACTCGGATATTATTTTAAATTCTGAAGAGATCCATAACATATCGATAGCGATTGGTATCGATCCCGCTTCCACTGATCTGTCTGGGCTGCGTTATGGCAAAATCTGTATTCTGGCCGATGCCGATTCTGATGGTTTACATATCGCCACATTGATTTGCGCGCTCTTCGTACAGCATTTTCGCTCCGTCGTCGATGCCGGCCATTTGTTTGTTGCCATGCCGCCCTTATACCGAATCGATATTGGTAAAGAGATTTTCTATGCGCTTGATGAGTCAGAAAAAGATGGCATTTTAGATCGTATTGAAGCGGAGAAAAAACGCGGTAAAGTAAACGTACAGCGCTTTAAAGGATTGGGTGAAATGAACCCCTTACAATTGCGAGAAACCACCATGGATCCGAATACTCGACGGTTAGTGCAATTAACCATTGAAGATGCAGAAAAACTGATGGAAGTGATGGATATGCTATTAGCTAAAAAACGCGCTGGCGATCGTAAAGAATGGCTAGAAGAACGCGGTGATTTGGCGTCTGTTGATTAATGTTGTTGATACCATAAGTTTGCATTCGTAATTAATTTAAGCAAGCAACTACCTACAGGTTAATCACTACTGCCGAACAGTTGCTGGCAAATATATAAAATTAACTGACTTTTTCTTGCCGGCTATTTATTGTGTGCTGGCTATCGTAGACAAATAAGGCGTTACCTCTTATTTTTTTAGCCATAGATTTTGCATAGGAGGCCAAGACGGCCACATCATGATGACTGTTACAAATTGGCGGGGGTAAATTGACGCAACCGATGGATAGCGTGAGCAAGGGGTATGATTGCAACTTGCCTGCGCGATCTTCGCCAGTTATTCCGCCCATCACTTGATGCTCTGGAGTGTATCGATGGCGCACCCATTCAGAAAAACAATCGAGAATCTTTACGCACTGTGTATGCCAATTATTCGTCGATAAAATCATAATAAAATCGTCGCCCCCGATATGACCGATAAAATCCTCACTGTGAGTAATAACCTGCCGTAATATGTTGGCAAGACCGAGAATAATTTGATCCCCTTTCTCATAACCATAATGGTCATTGTAAGGCTTAAAATTATCTAAATCGATGTAACAGATAACAAACGAATTGCTTAATTGCAGACGTTTATCTAGTTCTTTGCTGATAGGTACATTGCCGGGCAGCAGGGTTAAGGGGTTGGCGTAGCGCGCATTATTTATCTGCAAATGGGTAATCTCTTTAAGAAGATCAATAACTGAGCCAACGCCTTGGTATTCACCGTTATGGGTGATAATAAACTCCAATGTTTTTTGTTTGCCAATTTGACCGCTAATTAAAACACTCGCTTGTTCGATAGATAAACTTCCTTCTAAGACAAGCACGTGATTATCAACCAATGTGGCAATGCTTTTTTTACCCGATAACTCGCATCCATATTGTGCAAAGAGCAAATTAGTGAGGCTGTTACGGCGCAGTAAACCGATAGACCTGTTTTCTTCAATTACGGGGATGCTTTCTAAAGCAGGATATTGATTAAATATATTAGCGCAATATTCAACTGTGGTTGACTGGTTAATGGCATTAACATATTGAAGTAACTCACTGATTATTATTACGCCGCTTGCAGATGGTTTGACGACAATTTTGTTACTGAACAGACCTTCAGGTATGCGCCTCAGCGGTAATAATGCCGGGCGGCCGATATAGTAGCCCTGACAAAACTGTAGGCCCATTTTCTCTATAAAGCGGTACTCATTCTCTGTTTCAATACCCTCTGCAATAACTCTGCAGTTTAGTTCTAGGGCTATATTTTTTATAGAAGTAACAAACTGCTGTTTTACCTTATCACTATCTATATCACACATAAAATGGCGATCAATTTTCACGTAATCTGGGCGTAGTTCATACCACATGCGTAGTCCTGAATAACCGGAACCCAAGTCGTCCATGGCAATTTCAAATCCCATCTCTTTATAATGTTTTAGCGCATCGCGTACCGCCTCATAATTTTCTAAGGGGCTGTGTTCGGTTAATTCAATGACCACACGCGCAGGATCAAGTCCTATCTTTTTTAGTAAATCTAAGGTGCGACCCGAACGAAAATTAGGCTGAAATAGTGTTTCCGGGCTGGCATTGAGAAATAATTTCCCGGGAAGGTTAAACTGCTTAAATTGAATAATGGATAATTCGCGGCACAATAACTCGAGTTCCACTAATCGACCTTGTTGACGGGCGGTTTCAAATAGCGCGATCGGCGAGTGCAAAGAACTATTAATAGGACCACGAATTAATGCTTCATAACCAAAAATAAGATGTCCATTATTTTCAATAATCGGCTGAAAATAGACGCTTAGCTTTTTGCTCTGAATAATGACATCAAGCGGTAGTTCGGTTAAATTGTTCATCAGCTCTTCTTATTATTAATTTTTAAATCATCATAAGAATGATTGGTGACACTTTTATGAAAGCGGCAAAAAAACACACTAAGCGCAGCGCTTCTGATTGGTCAGCCGAGGCTTCACTTTACGGGGGGGTTCTGGGATACGTATAGCTAGAAGGGTTCCTTGACCGTGTACGTTATTTTAGACTTGCCGCCCAGTTAATAGTGTAAAAGCGATATTATCACCCATTTCTAACGCGTTACCTGAGTGAATTGCATAGGTATGCTGAATTAATTTCAAGAATATGCTAACGTATTTTAAAATTGAAGTACTACAAAAGTCAGCAAATGGAATGTGTTTGTTGATTGCTACTCGGCTCGTGTTTTACACGAGCGAATATATAACTGAATAGCCGGATGCCCTAGTTCCGCACTTCCGGGGGGCTGTATGGTAACAGATCGTTCGACCTCGACCGAGGCCCTAGAAATACCTAAGCCATGACATTTAGGTAAATATCTTAATTAATCTAGTCTATGTTTATTAGCGCGCTATGCAGCACTATTTTTTATAACTCAGGAGAAATATAATGAATATTAAACTTAAAAAGTCTATTGCTATATCAATGATTGTCGGACTTGGCATTCAGCTTTCAGCGTGTGGCACCATTCTGAATCCAGAAAGAAAAGGTCAGAGCGCTGGTCAGCTTGATACGAGTATTGTTGCATTAGATGCCATTGGCTTATTGTTTTTTCTTGTTCCTGGAATCATAGCCTTCGCGGTGGATTTTAATAATGGCACCATCTATTTACCTGGAGGGTCAGCATCTATTAATACGGGTGAAGTAAATATTGTGCATATCGAAGGTGACGTTACCAACGAAAAAATTGAGAACGCCATCTTCGAGCAAACAGGAGATACTATCAGCCTTAGCAATAGTCATGTTCAGTCAATTGAAAAGATGACGACTCTTGTCGCGCTTAAAAATGAAGTAAGATTTTTATAGAACGCTTAAGACTTATAACAAGTGCGAGCAAACGGGCGTTTTAGTCTCATTAGCATTTCCCCAAAAAGTCGCACAAACACCACTAAGACTAAACCGTCCTTGTCGCAGGCGTTATACAAATAAATGAGAAATCAACCTGATCCAAACAGACATCTATGGCGTTGTGGTTTTAGAATAACTGTTTTGCTGTTTTCATGATTTTTTTTGGGGGGGGGAATGCCTTTCCAAGCGCTTTAAAGTAGGCTATTGGAGCTCTCTTTTCTATAATAATGGGCTGTCAGATTCATTCTACAGCCTCAACATATGTTCTTCATTGTATTAGGCGGGAAATGGATATAATCATTGAGCAAGAAATGGCTCTTCATCAAGTCTGGTTTAGAACCAATAAATCAGTTGTCGAGCGTTTATTACACCCTGAATTTAGGGAAGTTGAAGAGTCGGGCCGAAGCTATAACTTTCATGAAATCGTGTCATTCATGGAGAGTGAGAAACACTCAGAAGATAGAGTTCATTCTCAAGACTATGAGTTGATAAATTTAGAAAGTAGCAGCATTCTTTTACTTTATAAATCTGCCTTGTTGAAACCCACTGGTGAATACAGTTCTTTTGCTAAACGTTCTTCTATTTGGGTTAAATCAGACGGGCGATGGCAAATGAAATACCATCAAGGCACCAATTGTGAAGCATTTGAAATAAACACGTAAGCAGCTGCGGGGAGATATTTGGGTTTTGTCACGGTTTTCAAAAAAACAGTAAAAATTTCTCCGACCGATGCGCCAGTATTTGCGCGTTAGGCCAATCAGGTGGGAAATAATATCACTTGAGGCTGTTATTCAGCCTTCTTTCTTTCCCCCTTTTTATTGGGGGCGGCGATTGAAATGAAATTGATATTTCTAAGATTGAACCTGATGATAAAAATGGATCGAGTAGCGAATAAGTCTCACATGATTTAAAACTGAAGGCTAAGCTCGATAAAAGCGTGGCTAAACGTGAGCTTACGGCAGCGTAGCTCAACTTCCATTTTTTGTTCTGATTTAATACGGGTAACTCATCCATCAGGACTTAATTATGTCAAATCCAGAGCAACTTAGTAGCGTTATTACTGCATTTGAG
>NZ_JAHNZV010000042.1 GCF_022267535.1 Psychromonas antarctica | reverse complement strand
AAGCCAACCCAGAAAATTACCTGCCATGGAATTATCTAGAAAATAGTGAGTAACGGCTGACTTGCTTTCCAAAAAAGACTGAATTGGGCTAACCGCCCAAGTCAAACTATGCAGCCGTAAGCTCACTGTCATTATTGCTAGTACTCGAGCCCTATTCATGAGGCTTAGGCAACTTGAACGTCAGAATGAAATTGTTAATGTATTACGCTTTCTTTCCGAGGTAGATCCGGAAATATTAAAAGGGGATGTTTTCGAACAAGATCCGCAATCAGATGCGTATTTTGTTGATTTGAGTGGTATTCAACTTTCAGGCATTTCAATAGATATTATAGAGGCTGAAGGTTTAAGGTTATCGGGAGCAACGTTTGACAATTCAACGTTCCATCATTTTTCTTGTACACGTTGCGGATTTTCAGGGGGAACCTTTAAAAATGTAGATTTTACTCAAGTAAGCCTTGTAGGCAGTGACTTTACAGGGGCTAATTTTTTGGGTAGTAATATTGACGAGGTTGATCTTGATGGGGCTATATTTGACGCTGCAATTTGGTCTGACGGACGAAAATGCAGTGAACAGTCGAGGGGCGCATGTAAATAAAGACCCCACCATCATCTGAACTTAACGCGTTGGTGTTTTTCATTTTTTGCTTGTGATTTAAAAAAACGTTAACCGGAAATCTACAGTGAGTATAACTTTATGTGTATTTTTCAAATGCTTAATTCTTCTAGGGCTTCAATCTTAATCCTTATGTCCTCAGCCTCGCTAGTCATCATGGAGTAAGATCTTATGTCCCCATTTCGCTGTGCATGCATAGCTTTTTCTAACTTCTGAAAATAAAGCTTGTTGAGTTTTTTAATTGGATCTTTCTTAAAGAATGAGAACATATTGGATACCATTTAGTTTAATCTTGGTATGTTATACGTACGTCAATCAATTATGGTTCAAACATTTAGCTTTAAAAATACAACTGAGGTTAATCAGTTTGATGCGTTTATTTATTTTTAGACAGCTAAATAACCTCAATTCTGGATAAGCTAAACGATACAGTACCGTTATTTACGCGTATTTCTGCGTTAAATCATCTGCCAATAACCAGTTATTGCTGCGATGATTCGCCTTGAACTACGCAAAACTAACAGCACTGTATAATATGTTTTTTAACTTGTTGATATTTAATCTGATTTCGCTTCCATTATCCAGAACTGAGGTTAAATAATGCATTCGTACTGATCTGTGTGTGAGCCGTCTGCTTAGATATTGTCCTACCACGATTGTGTACCAATGAGCGGAGTAAAAAATGAGAAAAGTTATCATATTTGGCAATTCAGGCTCTGGAAAATCTACCTATGCTAAGAAGCTCCAATCTGATGGGTTAGCACTCCTAAGCTTAGACACAATTGCTTGGGATATAAATCCTGAGCCCGTAAGAAAGCCTATCAATGAATCAGAGAACCTTTTGTTAAATTTTATTAATGGTAAGATTTCTTGGGTAATTGAAGGTTGTTACTCCGATATACTCGCAATCGCCGCTGAACATGCGACCGAAGCGATATTTATGAACCTCGATGTTAAGTTGTGCATACAAAATGCAAAAAGAAGACCTTGGGAGCCGCATAAATACGAATCAAAAGAGGCCCAAGATGACAACCTTGAAATGCTCATAAATTGGATTAGCCAATACCCTTCAAGAGCAGATACTTTTTCAAAATTAGCACATGAAAAACTGTATGTTAATTTTAAAGGTAAAAAGCAGATGTTCACTAGCAATGTGGCCAATACATAAGTTATCAACTGGACTAAAAACCATGGGCCATTAAAGGTGCGTTCGTGGTTTTTAGCTTGTTAATATGGGCATTGGCGGTGTCATTGGTTTTTATCACCATCATCGGGAAATTTATGTGTCGGATGTTTTTACAACTCAATTTCGAGTTTTAAAAAAATAACATACAAAACAGCAGGGTAGGTGGTTGGCATATATTTTGCACTTGTTAATGAGGTTGATAATCTTTATCATTATATGGAGGCTTATATGAAATTTATAAACGTGTTCATTGGTTTTTTGCTACTTTCCTTAGGTTCTATTGCCCAAGCTGGCGTTATTTTGTCCGCAAACTCAGTTATTGATAATCCAATGGGGGAGTTAATTTGTTGCTCATCAACCGGGGTTGATGAAATGCTCAGTCAGTCAGGATTAAGCAGTAACTACACAAGCGGTGTAACTGATTTCGACACATTCACCACTTCGGGTGTCACTCACAGCGGCGGGGATGGTACGAGCTGGTTAAGTGCTAGCGGTGTTTATTCTGGTTATGTCACTTTTGATCTCGGGGCTGACTATAATGTTGAAAACTTCGCGATGTGGAACGGCGCTTCGGGTATTACTGCTAGCGTAAATGGCTTCAGTCTAACAACCTCACTTTTTAGCGATTTTAGTGTATCAACATTCGTTGGGAGTTTTTCCGGTCAGCAAGCTAACTATGGGGCGACTGTATATGATATTGCTGACACAGCAGCCAGATATGTTAAATTCGATATTGCTGGTAACTTTGGGAATGGTTGTTGTGTCGCTATTGGCGATGTTGCCTTTGATGTGAATCCTGTTGCATCGGTACCGGAGCCACTTAGTATCGCGCTTTTAGGGCTAGGATTAGCTGGTATGGGCTTTGCAAGGAAAAAAAGAAGTTAGAAGAAAAATCACATATGTAAACTAAAAACCTCGATATATATCGGGGTTTTTTATGCCTAGCAATAGCAACACTGAAGGTTTTCTTCTTGTCACTATTTTTGAAAAAGATATCCAAGAAGAGGGTCCATGATAAACGCACATATTACTCCCTCTGCATGACTTACTCTTAATTCCAGCGCTCAATTCAACCCGTCAGCGAGCAAAAATAGAATCTTCAGTTTGTGACCGCAATAAAAACTAACTCAGTGTTTAAATCCAATGCAGCAGGATGGACAAAAAAGCACTGGGAAATGCCTTCAGCAAGTTAATTAGTGCGCTAGAAAATAGTGTGTTATTTTTGTTTTCTATTCAGGCTCATGTTCACCCTGATTGTTTAACTTATGTGATGGGGTTGGCAAATCAACTAATGGCGTTGAAGTTAACGATTTTAGATTTTATTTTTGAAGCGTGTGGCTTCGTTGATAAATGTATGATTTAAATCAACATACCCAGTTTCAAGTTAAAACAATATTAAACGTTGCATTTTATTCATACTGAGGGTTTGCAAGTCATTAAAATATGAAAGTTAATGCAATACCTAAAACAGATAATAATGCTGTGGATTGCGCTGTCGCACTTTAGATGGGTATTTTTAATTTATTTTACGTATATTAGGTCGACAATAGAAAATCATTAAGTAATGGAGTAATAATGAATTATTTTGTAAAAGTTGCCGCTTTATCAATTGGAATTTTGTCCGCTGCCCCCGTTATCGCAAGTACACCAACAGACCAGCTAGGGACTTGTTTAGTCGATACGTTAAACGGTAAAGAAAGAAAAAATCTTGCCAAATGGATTTTTTTTGCTATTGGTTCTCACCCAGAAATGAAAATATTTATGAATGCAACCTCTAAAAACATTCAAGAGAGTGATCAATATGTAGGAAAGCTCGTCACTAAGATTTTAACAGTCGATTGTCCAGAAGAGTTATATGCAGCTAATAAATCTGATCCGTTAGCGATACAAAAAGCTTTTGAATTAGTTGGTCAAGTGGCTATGCAAGAATTAATGAATAACCAAAAGACGATAAAAGCGATAACAAATTACTCGATATATGCAGATCAGGAAAAAATAAACGCGATACTGAGCAAGTAAAAGTGGCCAAAAGGAATATAAATGGTAGTTCTAAGGGATATGAGGTCAGCAGAGTATTCAGCATACTGTGAATACTTTATTGATGATTACAGTAAAGAGATTTCTGAAAATTATGGACACGCGATGGATGTAGCCATCGATTTGGCTGAAAAAGAGTTGAATCGTAGCTTTCCCAATGGCCTTGAAAGTGGTGATCATGATTTGTTGTGTATTGAAGCGGAAATAAACCATGAGCTGATCGTTGTTGGGTATTTATGGCATTCCAAAAATAGTAGCGAGCACTCTACGTTTATATATGATTTCTATGTGGCAAATGACTACCGCGGTAATGGATTTGGAAAACAGGCTATAAGTGAACTTGAAGCACAAGTGCTGGTGGATGGCATAACACAGATAAAGCTAAGGGTGGCTTACCATAACAAACGCGCATTTAAGCTTTATCAAGAGACAGGTTTTATCATTACAGGTTACAACATGTCGAAAAAGATAAGCGCGGCATAGGTATAGCATAAAAACCGTGAGCCATTTTTCAGCGCTCAATTTTAGCCTTTAATTTTTAGATAGTTATTAAGTCGTTAACATTCAGAATAGGAAGTTCAATGTCAGCTCAAACAGAAAGATGTTTTTGTAAATCTTGTGGCGTAGAGACTTGCCACATTGTAGTATTGGTGCGAAAACCAAGTGCCTTTAGTGGTTCGAAGAATCGTAAACGTAAAGAATTTATTACGGGTTTTATTAAAAGTTTCTTTTTTGGCCCTTTTCTCACGGCAATGGATGACTTTTCTAGGCATCTTATTTGTGAAATTTGCGGGACGAAAATAATTGAAGAGTAGTGGTGTCTTACCTCCGCTATTTGTTAATAGATCTTCCGAAGAACTCAATGGATATTGAATGCATACACGTTAATTTAGCGGATTAAAAATCGCGGGCTATTTCTTCGGAGCCCAATGTCAGCTCATAATTTTTGTGCTCGTTATTAAGGCCTAATTATCAGAGTTATCCACAATTAGAGTTTGAAATTAGGAATATATTTATGAGTAAATTAAAGGAGTCAGGATATAAAACGTTAGTCTTTATTGAAGAAATTGGATTAATCGTTATTGCTTTTTCTACTGTCATCGCAATGGGTTTTGAAGTTAAGTCAATGATTAACGCCATGACAGTGACACTCTCTGATCTTTTGTTACTTTTTATATATCTCGAAGTATTTGCAATGGCTGGGATATACCTTAAGTCTGGGAAGCTGCCGGTTCGGATGCCACTTTACATTTCAATAGTCGCAATAGCGCGCTATATGATCCTTGATATGAAAAACTTAGATACATTGAGAATACTCGGCCTTGCTGGTGCCGTACTTATTCTTGCTATTGCTATTCTTTCAATCCGATATGGCCATATTAAGTTTCCCTATGATAGTGAAGAAGATAGCTAACAAGAGACAACTAAGCATAAAACGTGGGCTATTTTCACGGCTTTCTCCTTTATTGTTCAATTTCAAGTCTATTATTCAACATTATGTGTTGGCGTAACTTGTTGATTTTTATGTTTTGTCATCACTTTGTCTGGTTAAAGTCGTTATTTTAAGACTATTAATATGACACATTACCCATACATCAAAGGAGGTTGTCATGGAATTACGAATGAAGAGGTTGGCAAAGGCTTGGTCACAAGAGCAGTTAGCTGAGATGAGCGGTTTAAATGTCCGAACAATACAGCGAATTGAACGTGGCCAAAAAGCGAGTCTTGAATCGTTGAAATCTTTAGCAGCAGTATTTGATGTTCATATTAATGAACTAAGAGGTGAGGCAAAGGAAATGAACGATACTGAAAGTAAATTAGACAAAAGCAATGCCCATGAATTAGCGGTAGTTGAATATGTTAGAGACCTAAAAGGTTTTTACTCACATTTAATGAACTACGTAGTGGTCATATCATTGTTATTTATAATAAACTTTATTACTTATTCCGGTTATATTTGGGCGTGGTGGCCGGCTTTAGGTTGGGGGCTTGGCGTATTAAACCATGCCATACATGTATTTGAAGTATTTAATTGGTTTACTGCTGGTTGGGAAAAAAGACAAATTGAAAAACGATTGGGCCACAAACTATAGTGGTTTAAACACCTAATAAGGGGAAATAAGTTTGTCTGCTTTGATCCAAATTCAGTGAAAAATAGACTCAGCTTGTTCCTCCTCAAATATGCGCATTTTAATTGCTCTATTTGCTTTTATATTTTGACAGGATGCTCTGGAGCTATGCCTAAATTGGTCAGCTAATGCCATTTCCTAAAATGCCAAACTGTGTAAGTAGTCAACCGCTGATAAAACACTCTTTATATAGCCGCTCCACTTCGTCGGGATTCCTCAATATGAACAAGACAGACAGCTGCAAATATTAGAAGCCTTGAAGCGAACAAAAATCACAGAAACTCAAGAAAATTATATTCGTGCTGAGTTTACATCTCAAATATTTCGATTTGTCGATGACGTTGAATTCTATTTTACAGTAACAGAGACAGAAAAATAATAGTACATTTCAGATCCGCCTCACGCATCGGACATTAAGACCTTGCTGTTAAGCGAAAGTGTATGGAATAGATTAGAGATAGATTCAAAGCATATTGATAACTTAGGTTCAGACAAAAGAAGTGTAGGATTAACTGCTTATCTTTCTTCCGCATGTTCAAAGTAATAGTTTACGCGTACTCGTGGGTTTAAATATTCTTGAATATTTTCGGGTAGTTTCCACGGTAATATGACTTTCTCTATTTTCAAGTTTAGTTTGCTCAATGAAATAATAGGGGCGTTATTTTTAGGAATCGCGGGATCATAGATGAGTACATTCGGCTGCAGGATATTATCCTTACTGACGCTCATTACCAGTGCTAGTTTTTGATTGCAGAGTTGCACGATAGATCCCGGTGGATAAATTCCTAACTCTTTAATTAATAAGCCCAATACTTTTGTATTGAGCTGTTCTTTTCTGTTCTTATAGAGAAACGACAAGGCATGGGAAGGAGTTCGAGCGGGATGTTTATCACTCGGATTACAGAGGGTGTCATATTCATCGGCAATAGTGACTATTTGCGTTAATAAGCTGATTTGTTGGTCACTTAAGCCTTGTGGATAGCCACTGCCATCAAGGTGCTCATGATGCTGAGCGATAATTTCAGATGCCGGTGCGGGGAAATCAGCAATATGGCTGATTTTATCCAATCCATAACGGACATGTAGTTTTAGATAGTTTTTTTCAGCCTGAGTAATATTGGGATTGTTATACAGAATTTGCGTTGGGATTTTACTGATCCCCATATCGTGAAATAGCGCGCCTAAACCTAGGTAAATAAGCTCTTGCTGTGAAAGTGCTAATGCCTTGCCGAGTAACATAGATAATATAGCCACATGGAATACATGGCTGTGGTATTTGTCGCCCTCTTTGCCTTCTTCCATTAAGTGTAGAATGGGGTTTTTACGGTGGTTTAATTTATTGGTGATATCAGTAATTAACTCTTTGGCATCTTCTAATGCTGATGAGGCTTGCTTTTCTAATTTCAAATTAATGGAACGAACAATGGTTAGGGACTGCTTAAAATCATTTTCACATTTTTTAAGGTTACGGATATAAACTTGTTGTTCTTCAATACGCTGTTCTTTCTCTATCCATAAGGTATTCAAATAATCACTTTTCTGTTCCTCCTTATTTTCTGTTTCCGCTTTTTCGGTGTTGGCAGGCAGTGGAAGTCCGTCACTTTTATCCGGATAAAATAACACATGCTTAAATTGTAATGACTGCAGAACCTTGACTTGTTCCTGCTCTTGTATTTTAAAGCTGCCGAAAAGAAACGGATGTTCACTCCATGAGCAGGGTAGTTTGATATATAAACCTGTTGTAAGTCTGTCGGTTGAAAGTTTTATTCTGCTCATCTGTGCTACCAATTTAAATACTGAGTTTAAGGTTCATTAATGTTGTGACTGGGATTATTGACGCAATCGATTTTGCTCACTGCGTAAGAAACGGATATAGATCATTATTTCAGTTCAAAACGGAATGAAAAAATCTGCTCTGTGGTGATTTTCTCTTCCCCTTGATGGGCCGGCATAAAGAGTTCTTGGGCAATAAAATCAAGTACAGCATCGTCTAGTACAGGATGTCCACTGGAGGTTAAAATCTCGGGGTTTTTCGCTTTTCCTCTAGTAGATACAGTGAGTTTGATGACGACGCGTCCCTGTTCATTGCGTAATATTGCCCGTTTGGGATAGATAGGTTTATTACCGGATACGACAATCGCTTCTTGTAATACACCGCGTTCTTGCACACTAGCCACCTTTTCTTGAGGTTGTTTTTTAAAAACCTGTTTAGCTTTTTCTTGCTTCTGTGTGAGTTCATTGCTGACAGCGGGTTCTGTTGCGTTACTAGGGGAAGGGGTAGAAGACACCATCGTCCGCACTTTTTTCGCATTAACTGTTTGTGCTGTTGGCTTTTCTTTTGTGGCTGTTTTTTCTGGGGCAGGTGGTGCAGGTAAATCTAAGTGAAAATGTTTTTCAAATAATTCTGCTTTTAGCATGGCATCACTTATTTCCACTGTATTTACAGTGGCTTTCTGCTTAGCATTCTTGGCGGTGGCGATTTCGCTCTTTGCTTTTTCTTCTTCAATGAGCATTTGGTTTTTTGCTGCAGTATCAACAGTTGTTATCTCAGTTGCATTTTTCAGCGCTGCTGGATCTGCCGTTGTTGTACTCTTTTCATCTGCCACTTCGCTGCTTTCTGGTGCCAGTATTGTTTCTTCTCGGTTGGCTTTTTTTGCCACTTCGCTGCTTTCTGGTGCCGATATTGTTTCTGCTTGGTTGGCTTCGTTTGCCACTTCGCTGCTTTCTAGCGTCGATGCTGTTTCTTTTTCGCTCTTTTCTTGTTGCTCGTCAGGGCTGCTGATGTTGCTTTCTGAAAGCGCTGCATTTGTTTTTTCAATATTACTTTCTGCTGCGGCGACATTCTCTTCTGTGACGTTGGTTATCTGCAGCTGTAGCGTTTGCTGTCCGGAATTTAACGGAAGCATAATCGACGATTGCTTATGATGGTAAAAAAATAACCCGTAAAGTAGCAGCGTGATTATAAAGAAAGGAAGGTAGTGAGCAATTTGTTTTATCAAAATAGTTATCTCGCTTGGTCTTTTTCAGTGGCAAAAGTGACCTGCTCGAATCCACCTAAACGCAGTTTGTCGAGCAGGGTTAAGGCGACACCTAAATTTGCTTGTCGATCACCTCTAATCAATATTGGCAAGCTATTTTGTTGCTCTAAAAGCTGCACTTGTCCGAGCACATCTTGTAGGCTGCTTGTTTCTTCATTGACAAAAATTTGGCTATGCGCATCAATATTAATCGTTAACATCGTTTTTGTTTGTGTCATGCTGTCCACCGCTTGCGGTAGCTCAACCTTAATACTGCTTTGCACTGTCATTTTTAACATCACAAAAATAAAGAAAATAAGCAGTAAGAAGATCACGTCAATCAGCGGCAATAGCTCAACGCGAGCAGCTTGTTGAAAACGTGATTTATGTAATTTCATTGAACTTTCTCTACTGCAGTCTGCGATTTCATCTCTTTTTCTTCAGGTCGTTCTTTTTTATCAATGGCATTGGCATACATTTCAGTGAGCGATTGTTGGGTCGCTTTAGGCAGACTGTGCAGCACGTTATGACGGTCAATAATTTCACTCTGATTTGTGATCAGACTTTTTTGATGGCAGATATGATAAAATTCACTGCCAACACACTCCAGATGTAGAGTCAGTTTTTGGATAAAAGAACGGAATAGATTGTAAGGAAGTAGAGCCAGCAGCGCGACAGAAAGCCCCATAGCAGTGGAGATAAGAGCCTGTGCAATTCCACCGACCACGGCCGTTGGATTTTCTACCCCTTGCAGACTTAAAATATTAAAGGAATCGATAATTCCTAGCACGGTGCCTAGGATGCCCAGCATCGGCGCAAGGGTGATAACGGTATCTAATAATGATTGGCCGCGCGACATGCTGCTTATCTGTCTTTCTGCGTAGGATTCCATTATTTCATTGGGTGGAAATGGCAGTGCCTTAATGCCATGTGCGAGCATATTTAGAACCGGCGTATTAAGTCTTTGGCAAAACTGTAAGGCTACTTTTTGTTGTTCCTGATTCAATGCTTTAAAACAATTGCGCAGTGGAACAGATTCGCGAGTAAAGTAGTAATTTATCCACACTGAAAGGCGCTCTAAGGTCACCAAGGTAGTTAAAAAAGATGCTAGTAGCAATAACCACATCACCACCCCGCCTTGCTGAAACCATTGTGGCATAGTCTGTTGGATCTCTTGAAAAATAGAGCTGCTTGCAAGCGTATTAAGTGCGCTGTCCGGTACCATTATTCTGTTATTCCTATTATTAATAGAGGGGTTAATTTAA
This sequence comes from Psychromonas antarctica, assembly GCF_022267535.1. GTDB lineage: Bacteria > Pseudomonadota > Gammaproteobacteria > Enterobacterales > Psychromonadaceae > Psychromonas > Psychromonas antarctica. Next base: position 12,416 of record NZ_JAHNZV010000042.1, on the reverse strand, counting down.
TTACTCGTGCAGCGTTTTTTGAAAAAGATATATTAACGCTTAACGAGTTGCTGAGCAAAGCCGATTGGCTAATAAGCGTGCTTTTTTGTGCTGCGTATGTCGCAATTGTTATGTTTAATGGGCTTGATATTAGCTAAGCTAATTTCCCCTTTTATATTGATAATATCAGCACTAATGGAAAAGCAGCGGGCGAGATTCTCTGCCGTTAGCACCTCTTCGGGTAGGCCATCGGCAATCACTGTTTTTGCCAAGCCGTTTGCCGTTGGTCCAAGTAAAATAAGTCGGTCACAATAACTGGCTGCTAAATTAAGATCGTGAAGCGCAGTCACCGCTAGTTTCCCCGACTGAGTCAACGATTGTATTAATTGCAGGGTTTCGATCTGATGGCAGATATCTAAGCTGGCGATGGGCTCATCAAGTAAAATAGCGGCTGCTTGCTGAGCAAGCGCGCGGGCGATAATGACACGCTGTTTTTCGCCACCGGAGAGGGTAGTGACCAGCCTATCTTTTAGTTGCATGATATCTGTCTCGTGCATGGCCTGCTGGATAATCTTTTTGTCTGCGGTTGTTTCTAGTTCAAAAGGGCCTAAATAGGGATTTCTGCCCATCGCCACCAAAGCCTCGACGCTAAACGCGTAAGGCAGTTCAATTGACTGCGGCACAAAAGCTAACTGTTTGGCTATATCGCGCCGTTTTTGTGTATGAATATCAATCCCATTAAGGTAAACCGTACCGGCATGCTGTCTGAGTAGACCCAACAGCAACTGCAGCAGAGTACTTTTACCCGCGCCATTCGCGCCAATCAGACCAACAAACTCTCCCGGCTTAAAGTCTAAATTAATATCCGTTAATAAGAGGGTTTTATGGTAACTAAAGTCAATATTGCAACAGCTTAAAGGTGACATGTCGTGCGCTCCACTAACTTAAAATAAAACGTTGTTTGATTAAAAGAAATAAAAAGAAAGGCGCGCCTAATGCGGCAGTGACGACGCCCAATGGAATCGCTTGCTGGCTAAAAAAGTGGTTAACAAATAGATCTGCCCCAAGCAGTGTGATCGCTCCTGCCAATAGGCATGCGGGAAGCAGGTGGCGATGTGCCGGGCCTAATAGTAGGCGCATAATATGGGGCACAACCAAACCTATAAAGCCGATTCCACCGACAACAGAAATCGATGCGCCGACCATTGCCGAACTGATAATTAATAAATTACGGCGGGTTTTTCTGACATCAACACCAACTGATAGTGCATGTTGCTCTCCAAGCAGTAGTAGATCTAATTGCTTGCTATAAAAAAGCAGTAAAATATATCCGCTCACCACAATAGGTAAAATAATCAATACATGATCCCAAGTGCGACCATCGAGGCCACCCATCGTCCAATAGATAATCATGCGTGCCACATCCCAATTGCTCAGTGATAAAGCTAATAATAAGGAGGTAGCAGCAACATTCAGGGCGCTGATAGCGACACCGCAAAGCAGTAGGGTTGCAACATTGGTTTGCCCTCGGGTTGATGCCACACGGTAGACAATGCACAAAGAGGCACCCGCACCGATAAATGCAAACAGGGGAATTGCCCACGCGGAGATCAAGGACGCGCCGAAATAGATAGCGATCACCGCGCCCAGTGACGCACCTGAAGAAACCCCTAATACCGAGGGCGAAGCCAGCGGATTGCGAAACATTCCCTGCATCACTAGCCCACACAGCGCTAAACTCGCGCCTGCTAATAACGCAATTATTACGCGAGGCAAACGTACATTTAAAATGATACTACTTTGCCAGTCGGGCACGGCTTGATTGACGCTGTTAAGTAGGAGTTGTTTGAGGATCATGCCAATATGCATTAATGAAATGTCGGCTGGCCCGTGTAATACTCCGGCAATGGCCAAAGTTATAAATAGTCCTATTAATAGGGTAAACAATAGGGCAGTCGGGGGGAGCTTACTGAGCATAACTTCTCTCTTGGTAGCTGACTATTTCGGGATGCAGTAATTGGGCGATCGCCTCCACCCCTTTAATTCTGTATTGTGACACACTGCGTAACCAGACCCCCGGCACAGCATAAACACGCTGTTGTTTGACTGCGGGGACATTCGCCCAGGCTTTCTTGTTTTGCAATATATTACGCGGCGAATCCTGCCCCCTATCTTGATTAAATACCCACTGGTTCATGACGATCACATCGGGCTGGAGGGAGATGGCTAACTCTTCACTTATTTTCTGCTCGCCATCGGCGAGTACGCCTCTGGTGACGTTAATGCCGCCGGAAAGTCGAATAGCTTCATCCATTAAAGAGTGCCCGCCGACGCTATAGCCATTAAGATCGTAATACAACACTCGCGGCTTAGGCTGATCAACAACTTGTTTTTTGATAAAGTTGATACGCTGGGTCAGATTATTAATCATCATTTCACCTTCTTCTGTGGTATCTGTAATATTTGCCAGTAGGCGGATATTATTAAAAATATCATCAAAGGAATTAAATTCACTCAGGCGGACAATGGCAATACCGCTTCGCAGCAAGTAACGTACTGTTTCCGGGTTACTATAGGAAGCGACAAAGACTAAATCAGGTTGCAGAGCTAACAGCGATTCAATTTCGCCCTGTGTACGGCTAATGCGTTGATCATAAAAGCCGACGATATTAGAGAGGCTAGGATAATCGACATAACTACTGACGGCCACTAAGCGCTGCGGATCGATTAAACCCGATAAGATATGGTCGGTTGCGAGTGTTGCCGAAATAATACGAGTAGGAGGCTTGTGTAGTACAAACTTTATGCCGGTTTTATCAGTCAGTGTTTTCGGGAAACGTTGTCCCTCTACTTGTGTGCTAAAGTTGCCTAACCCGGGCTCAAAAAGGGTAAATAGAGTGCCTTTGTATAGCTGGATAAAGGCAATAAAAAACAATAAAAAGAGGATGAAAAAAGCTAATTTAAAATTATTCATTTCATCCTCAATGATGTGCTGATATTACTTAAAGCTAACGCCGATATAAGCTGTTAGTGGATCGCTGTTATAACCCGCAATATCTTCATAGTCTTTATCAAAGGCATTTTCAAGACGCCCAGAAATAGCGATATGTTGATGGATTTGATAAGTTGCACCAATATTGATGAGTGTATAATCATCAAGTGTTATATTACCCACATCTTGACGTTCACCAACATAGCGAACACCAATATTGGCACTCAATTTGTCAGTGTACTTGTAGTTAGAATTTAGGCTGGCAGCGTGTTTGGGGCGGCGCAACAGTTGCTTATTATCTGCACTCCCGTCATCCGTTTCCATGTAAGTGTAACCTGCGTTGATTCGCATCGCTTTAGCAACTAGCAGATTGGCTGTTAACTCTACTCCACGTGCAGTGGCTTTGTCTGTCAGGTTGGTATAGGTGCTATTTGGATAATCCCCTGACCAGCGATGCATATCGGTGTAGCGCGAGTGAAAGTAAGTGAAATCAACGTAGCCGTCAAGATCGGCCAAGTTATATTCAACGCCCGCATCCCATGTATTACTTTTTTCTGGTTTGAGATCTGGGTTACCTGCATATCCCCAACCGGTATTAGTGCCTGATAATTGCCCTAAATTAGGGTTTTTAACCCCGCTACCTTGACTCGCATGCAGACGAGTTCCGGCGCTTACCCAAGCTGAAATGTCGAGATGATGAGTGCTGGTATCGTCAAACTTATTATTAAAATCACGGCGAATAGCGGCATTAAAGAAAACTGTTTTTGCCCAATCGATGCCGTAGCCTAAAACAATACCCGATGCAGCTATTTCATCTTCTTCAGCCATTGCTAAGCTTTGGTACTTATCACTTTCATGCTCGGCAATAAATGAAAGTCGTTGTGTGTATTCATTCACTGTATTGAAATAATAATTACTTTGCAGGTCGGTTTTTATTTTCTGCCCTTGCGATTCACCGCTATTACTTGAAAAGTCTTCATTTTTTGAATCAGAAAAAGCGATCGACAGGCGGTTTCTCCATTGTTTATTTAACAGATCAAGATTGCTGTTTAATTTTGCCTGACGTTGGCGGCTTGTTGAATAATTATCACCGCCTGGCGAATAGGTATTATCATATTCTGCTTCTGCATCGCTGTAACGAAGTACGCCATCAATGGCGAATATATCATTGAATTGATGACCTACTTTTAAGTTGATATTTTGGTTTTTATAGCTGTCATCATCGGGATCCGTTGCCGTTGCGCTGATTCCGTTTGTTTTAAGACTACTGGCAGAGAGTGAGTAATGGCTGCCTCCCTTTGCGCCACTGAGGCTAATATTTTCTTTATGATAGTTATTTTCACCTATTTCGAGGCTCGCGGTTGGGGTAAATCCAGCGCTGCCTTTTTTAGTGACAATATTAATCACGCCGCCCATCGCATCACTGCCCCAAAGTGCACTTTGTGATCCTTTTAAAATTTCTATTCGTTCAACATCATCGGCCATTAAATGGGCGAAATCGTAATCACCATCAAGGTTCGCTAAATTATTTACTTCAACACCGTCAATAATGACTAATGTGTTTTTTGATTCTGCACCGCGAATAAATACCGATGTTTTTTTACCTATTCCGCCACTGTTGGCCACACTTATGCCGGGTACATCGCGTAAAACTTCAGCGACAGTGCGTGCTTGATTGTCTTTTAGATATTGTGCATTGAGTACGCTAATTGAGCTGCCGCTTTCAATACGTTTGCTTTCCACACGGTTTGCTGAAATGACAATATCATCTTCAGCGGTGTTCATTTCAACGGCGTTTACAGCCGCAAAACTTGACGTGCTAAAAAGAGTGCTAAATAGTATAGCGATTGGAGTGTAACGTAGGCGTTGCATGGTGCTTCCTTGTTATTTTAATTGCAAATAATAGAGAAGAAAGTCTGAATAGCTCGGTTTCATTGGCAGGCGGTGGCCTTTCATATCTGCTGAGCAACAAAGAGTTTCTTTGGCTCGCCACCATTACGAATTTCCAATCGCTCTAAAGATGCTTGGCAATGTGTGCCCAAACTATTTTAGGATGCAGGAGTCAGATATTTACGTTCTACTAAGCCGCCCGCTTAGTAGACAGTGACGCTCTTTATGCTGGTATCTGACTGACGTAGTCATTGATTGATTACGCTTACAGTTGCGGGGGCAGTGCATGCTAGCTTCACCTTTAAATTGGTGACTTATGCTTCCCATTTAATCGTCACTTTTATAAAGTGAAGAACATAAAGAGAGGCGATTATAGATAAATGCTAATAACTGTCAACAAGTGACTGACCACTAAAACGCCAACGAGTGATGCGAAGACAACCTTATCAGTGGCTATTTTAACAAAAACTCTGCCAGTTTATCTCATTAGTATCAACCCGTTCGTTCGCAATGTAGTGTAAAAAATCACCGCTTTTCACCTCGCTGCTGGGATCTGGGTTTAGGGTCATATCATCGCCATTTTTAAAATGACTGAGGGCAATTAAAATCATGCCGTGATTCTTTTTTAACATATTGAAGAGCAGGTCGAAATTGACCGTGCTATCAAGTTTGGGTGTTTGTAGACAATAAAGAGTCGCACCATTAAGTGTGGACAGCAGATGCGCAGTAACTTGGCTAGAGCCGGGATCTTGCATGCTGCGGACCATCATTTGTGCGCCACTATCAATGCTGCATTCAATCTGCGGACAATGAATTTTTAATAACTCCGCTTTACTCTTATCAACAAAATGCGCCGAGATATTGGCATCTATATTGGCATAGGTGGCAATGCTGAGTGCGATGGACAAGGTTTCATCATCGGATTTCCCATCAATAATTATGCGCCTTGCACTGCTTAATGCTATCCGTTTAAGCTCCTCTTTATCAGAAAATGTCCGTAAACGCACAAAAGAAACCTCATCATTACCTGGAAAGGGGTTTTTCATGTCATCGGTAACACAAAGCAATATCTGCCGTTTTTGGCGTTTTTTATCACCCAATATCAACGCGATGATCTGCTCGGTGGAGTAAGGATCCCAGCAGAGTAGTAAAATATGGTCTTCTAGGTGATAAAAATCATTCTCGCCATTCATATTCGATCTCGCTATATTGATAAATAGTTGGGTTATTTTACCGATAAAGGTGGCAAAAATTATCAGTCCGGAGGGAATCTGGAAAATAGAAACAATCATTTTTCCAAGCGGGGTGATTGGACTGAAATCGCCAAAACCGACGGTTGAGACTACCACCATATTGTAATAAATGAATTGTAATGGATTGTCGGTTAATGCGCTTTCGTCAGCCATAATAAGTAACAGATAGGTGGCAATTGTCTGTGCAATGACTAAAAAGAACATAGTGGGCCAGGTTAATTGTTGCGTTAGCCTACGTAGTTTTTTTTTGAGTTTTTGTGAAAAGAGCATCGCCGAGTCAATCCTTAGCTGTTATTTTGCTGCGATAAAAAGTAACGATAGGCTTGGTTATCTGTTTCATCTTTATAATTGTAACCTAACGCATTTAAATGGTCGCTAAAAGTGCTGCTATTGTGATCATCCAATTCAAAGCCGGCAAGCACTTGACCATAGGCTGCACCATGATTGCGGTAATGGAAAAGGGTGATATTGGCGTGAGTACCAAGCATATTTAAAAACTTAAGCAGAGCATTGGGATGTTCAGGAAATTCAAAGCTATATAAACGTTCTTTTAAATCACTAATGGGTGCGCCGCCGACCATATAACGGACATGTAATTTAGCCATTTCATCATGGCTTAAATCGGCAACAGAATAACCGGAGTCAGATAGCTTGCTGATAAATGTGCTCAGTTCATCGTGTCCTTGCGGCGTTCTGATACCAACAAAAATATTGGCTTCTTTACGCGAATTAAAGCGGTAATTAAATTCGGTAATAGCACGGCCGTCAAGTTCACTACAAAAGGCTAAAAACGCGCCCTGTTTTTCAGGAATGGTAACCGCAAGAATACTCTCTTTCTGCTCGCCTAATTCGCAACGCTCAGAAACATAACGTAACCCATGGAAATTGACATTGGCACCACTTAAAATAGCAGCAAGGCATTGATCTTTTAACTTATGCTGCTGACTATATTTTTTTAAACCCGCCAATGAGAGCGCACCTGCCGGTTCGGCAATGGCGCGTGTATCTTCAAATATATCTTTAACGGCAGCACAAATTTCATCACTGCTGACAGTGATCACCTCGTCAATATATTGCTGGCATAAGCGGAATGTTTCTCTACCAATAGTCTTAACTGCCACACCATCGGCAAATAGGCCTACTTTGCTGAGTGTTATTGGACCGCCGTGATCCAGTGCCACTTTTAAACACGCTGCATCTTCAGGCTCAACGGCAATGACTTTAATATGAGGCAAAAGTTGTTTGATATAAACGGCAATGCCAGCTGCCAGACCGCCGCCACCGACAGGTACAAAAATCTTATCCAGATGCACATTTTGCTGCAATAGCTCTTTGGCAATAGTACCTTGACCGGCAATCACATCGGGATCATCAAAGGGGTGAATTAAGGTGTAATTATGTAATTTGCACAGTGCTTTACAATGGTCACTGGCAGCATCAAAACCTTCACCAAATAAAACCACTGTTGCCCCCAGCGCACGCACGGAATTAACCTTAATCTCTGGGGTGGTATAAGGCATCACTATGGTTGCTTTAATACCCATTTGTTTTGCTGAAAGCGCTACGCCTTGGGCATGGTTACCTGCAGAAGCGGCTATTACCCCGCATTTTTTTTGTGACCCAGTTAAATTGGCCAATTTATTATATGCACCGCGCAATTTAAAAGAGTGCACAGGCTGAAGATCTTCACGTTTTAATAATATCTGATTATTTAAACGCGTAGATAGCTTATTAAGCGGTTGTAACGGCGTCTCAATGGCTGCTTCATAAACGGGCGCGAGTAATATTTTTTTTAAGTATTGTGCTGCCGATAATTGGGTCATTCGTCTATAAACTTCCTATTTAGTCTCAATGGTTGCAAACAGTTCACCTAAACGAGTGACTGAGCCTGCCTGTAAAGCCTCGCTGAAATTAACACTGTTTTTTGGAAATAGTGCAACGATCGTGCTGCCTAGTTTAAAGCGGCCCATTTCAGCCCCTTTTTCAAGGATGATTTGTTGATCCTTATAATCCCAATAACGGATCTCTTTATTCTTGCTGGGTGCAATGCTACCACCCCATACAGTTTCAATGCTAGCGACGATGGTCGCCCCGACTAAGACCATCGCCATCGGCCCGATTGCGGTGGAAAAGATAGCCACCGCACGTTCATTGCGCGCAAATAGATTGGGTACATTTTCAGCGGTTAATGGATTCACGGAAAAAAGATCTCCCGGGATAAATATCATCTGTTCTAGTCTGCCGGTAATCGGCATGTGAATGCGGTGATAATCTTTGGGCGCGAGGTAAATTGTCGCAAATAAACCTTCGTCAAAAGGCGCTGCAATATCATCTCGACCACCTAATAATTCGCGTAAGCTAAAGTCATGCTCTTTTGCCTGAAAGATACGTCCCTGCTTAATTGTGCCTAGCTGGCTTAGTGCGCCATCAACAGGCATAGAAAGATTCTCATCTCCAGCTACTAGGGGACGTATACCGTCACGCAATTCACGGGTAAAGAAGTCATTAAATGTTTTGAAATGGTGCGCATCTGAATACTTCGCTTCACTCATATCGATTTTAAATTTAACGATAAATTGTTGAATTAAAAAAGTGGTTAATTTACCTGCTTTCGCGTTGGCTAAGTGACCGACTAGACGCGAGACAAGCTTTTTCGGTAAAAGGTACTGGCCAATAATTTTAAGCTGATCAATCATAATCTTCTCTTTTTCAATAAAGTTAAGTGGGGGGATGCAAATGCCCCATTGTTAATGGTTAATGGTTAATGGTTAATGGTTAATGGGTATTAGGATCTCGGTGACGTGCATTTTTTGCATCATCCATCGTTTCTAGAATACGTAGAAAGCTATGATAGCGGGCCCTATCTATCTTACCCGTTGCAACAGCTTCAGCGAGGGCACATCCGGGATCTATTTTGTGCTTACAGTCGCGAAAACGGCATTCGCCTAAAAATGGACGGAACTCTATAAAGCCTGTGGCGATACGATCTGCAGCTAGATGCCATAATGAAAATTCACGGATACCTGGGCTATCGATTAGATCGCCTCCCTCGGGGAAATGATATAAGCGAGCAGTGGTCGTGGTATGTTTACCAAGTCCAGATGCTTCCGATATTTCACCGGTTACCGCTTCCACTTCAGGTAAAAGCATATTTAATAAAGACGTTTTACCAACACCCGACTGGCCCACAAAAATATTAATTTTATCTTTCATTACATATTTTAAAGCGCTTAATCCGTCACCATGCATAGAGCTATATAAAACTTGGTAACCGATATCGCGGTAACTTTGTAACTCTTTATCTATTATTACTGCCGATTGCTTATCCAATAGATCACTTTTATTTAAAACAATAATAGGGGTGATGCCAATATCTTCACAAGCAACTAAATAACGGTCAATAATATTGCGCGAAAAATCAGGTGCAATTGAGCTGACAATAATAATATGATCAATATTAGCCGCAATAGGTTTAATACCATCGTAATAGTCGGGACGAGTTAACACTGTACTGCGTGGGTGAACGGCTTCTACAACGCCGCTAATACCGTGATAAGCTTCATTACCTGCACGCCATACAACGCGATCACCTGTTACCAGTGATTTAATACCGCGACGCAAATTACAACGTTCGATATTGCCCTTTTCGTCTTCTATATCAGCATGTTGCCCAAAACGGCTAATTACGACACCTTGAAGTTGAGGACCAAGTTCAGATTCTTCCCATTGTTTTTCGTCTTTTTTGTGCAAACGTTTAGTCTGATTACTTTGAACGCGGCGAACTTGATTCTTACTGAGTCGGTTTTTCTTGGCCACAGTTTCCCTTAGCTATCACATATTGTATTAATCCCGTATCATACTATATTTTTTAGATAAATTATTTAAAGAGGTTTCTCTTATTGAGAAAAGAATCGTATGAATAAAAATAACCTTGTATGGATTGATTTGGAGATGACCGGCTTAAATCCAGATACTGATAAAATTATCGAAATTGCCACTATTATCACAGACAGTGATTTAAATATTCTTGCTGAAGGGCCGCAATTGGTCATTCATCAGAGCAAAAATACGATGGATGAGATGGATGAGTGGTGTACTGAGCATCATGGGGAATCAGGCTTAACGGCGCGCGTGATTGCCAGTGAAGTGAGTTGCGCGGAGGCCGAACAGGCAACACTTGCATTTATAAAAGAATGGGTTCCAGCGGGTGTTTCTCCACTATGTGGTAATAGCATCGGACAAGATCGTCGTTTTATGGTGCGCGGCATGGCCGAATTGGAAGCTTTTTTTCATTACCGAAATATCGATGTGAGTTCGATCAAAGAGCTCGGCATGCGTTGGGCACCGGAAATGGTTAAGGCGCACCAAAAATCTGGGACGCACTTAGCGCTACATGATATTCGTGAATCAATCTCTGAATTACAACATTACCAGAAGCACTTTTTCAAATTTTAATAATTTATTTTTGTGTAAATTAAAAAAACTGTTCAAAAACTCAGCAAGCAAGCTTTCTCATATCGACTTCTGACAAAAAAAGCTTGCATTCAGTTACTCCCTATCTATAATGCGCAACTCATAAGGAACGGGCATACCAACATGCTAATAGGTTTTTTATGATAAATAAGATGTGATGCGGTACTAGTTAGGTGCGTTGAGTTCAACATTGACAAGCATGACTGGAGTTGCGAGTTTACTCGTGAATACTAATTCAAAGAGTGTGATGCGGTACTAGCTCAGTTGGTAGAGCACGACCTTGCCAAGGTCGGGGTCATGAGTTCGAGTCTCATGTACCGCTCCAACTTCTCTCTGAGGAGTTTTATCTTATTAAAAATGTGATGCGGTACTAGCTCAGTTGGTAGAGCACGACCTTGCCAAGGTCGGGGTCATGAGTTCGAGTCTCATGTACCGCTCCAAATTTGCAGTGTTAGGTGTTCAACATATTGAGCACGACCTTGACCATCATAGTCGGGGTCATGAGATTTCTTTAGTCTCATGTACCGCTCCAAAGCTTTAGATTATTAAAAATGTTGCGGTACTAGCTCAGTTGGTAGAGCACGACCTTGCCAAGGTCGGGGTCATGAGTTCGAGTCTCATGTACCGCTCCAAATTTTCAGTGTTAGGTGTTCAACATATTGAGCACGACCTTGACCATAATAGCCGGGGTCATGATGTGTTTTTAGCCTCCTGTACCGCTGCAATTTTATACCCAGCTCAACCTTCAAATTAAAATATCATCTATTTAAACTATTGAGCACGACCTTGACCATAATAGCTGGGGTCATGATGTGTTTTTAGTCTCCTGTAGCGCTGCCATTTTAACATTCAATTATGTTCCTCCTGCTTTAACGTTCAGATATTCAATATGATTTATGCACAATTGTTACTCTTTTCTTGTTAATGGTCATAATAGCAAGCTAATATGCTTGATGCTGCTTGTTTTATAGTCGCTAAAATAACAAATCTTCGTGGTGCTGCTATTGGCAATCTGTAATTGTTGATAAAGTTTTGGTTGCTGCCAGCTCAGTCCTAAACAGTCGGCAATAATTTGTCTAATCGTTCCGCCATGGCAAATTATTAATATGCGTTTATCTCCTGTTGTTGCTAATAAGTCTTTCCAGGCTGTTAATACGCGCAGATTAAAGTGCGCTAAGCTTTCTGCTTGCTGAAAATGAAAGGCACTAGGGGCCGACCAGAACTTCTCTAATATTGGCCACTCCTGCTGCAGTTCATCAAATGCGATACCGTCCATCACGCCAAAATCCATCTCTTGAAAAGCGGCTTCAATCATCACCGGTAATGCGCTTGTTTTGCCTAACTGTTTTGCTAACATCGCACAGCGCTCTAAGGGAGAGGTTATAATGAGATCAAACTGATCCACAATCTTTTTGAGTTCTGTCAATGTGTGGGCAAATGCCAACGGGCAGCAGGCAACATCGGTTTTGCCATATAAGGCCGCTTTACCGAGTACTTTAGGATGCCTTAAGAGTGTTATTTCAGCCATTTTTTGGATCCCTTGATTTTAAATCTAGTGGAATGCCCGCCGTAATCAGTGTTACACGATCGGCTATTTGCGCTACTTTTTGATTTAACCGCCCGCAATGATCTATAAATAATCGGCTAACAATACCCATCGGCATGATCCCTAGTCCCACCTCATTACTGACTAACGTTATATTAACCTGAATTCTGGATAACAGAATAAAAAATTGAACTAAATGCCCACCAAGCGATCAGATCTTTCGACCAAGAAACGATTTGAAAGCAAACAAGGTGGGCATATGAATAACTTAGTGGAATTATTT
>NZ_JAHNZV010000041.1 GCF_022267535.1 Psychromonas antarctica | reverse complement strand
TTGAACAGACGGTTGTCGATTTTTTTACGCAAGTCATGCAAATGGATAACTTTACTTTGCGGCAAGAAGCCCTAGAATGAGGGATGGTTCACTTTTATTGGCTAAAAATGAACCCCGAAACTTGAGTTAAAATATAAGATAATTATTATTTTTTATGTCTTTCTCTGTTTCCCCTCATTTTACTCTGTGGTGCAATTTTTTGACGTGTTTTTATCTTTTCCTATTGTTACCTGAGTTAAGTGCATAAGCATGTTATTTTAAATAACTTGAGATTGCTTTTATAGTGGAGAAGACTTTTTTTCAATACCAAACCTATCCGCATTAACACCTTTTTTCTAATATCCAACCGCATAAAAATTTAGTCTATCAAAGCCTAAATCGTCTTGTAGTACCGGACGAAGTGAGCGATTTTTAATAACCTCAGATCGTTCTAAATAATGCAATATTAATCTCTATGTTCCTTTTGACCTATTATTCAAAAAATAGGGATATTTATCCCAATTATCAAACGAAATATAGAAACGAGGTGAGTCGCCAGCTTTAATATTATGCATTCTATGCAGAGTAAAGAATGGCAACGACAAATCTACAATCTGTTCACATCTGATAAGCATTTGCTTATTACTTATAACTTTTTATCACTTAATGAACACCATCCCTTAATGCATAATGAGCCATGTAAAAATCAAACCGTGTTAATGCGAAGGGATATTATGAATAAAAATAGATTAACTCACCTCAAGGCGCTTGAGGCCGAATCGATTCAAATTATGCGTGAGGTAGCGGCAGAATTTGAAAATCCAGTCATGCTTTACTCTGTCGGTAAAGATTCATCTGTATTATTACATTTAGCCCGCAAAGCATTTTATCCGGGCAAAATCCCTTTCCCTCTGATGCATGTTGATACCAATTGGAAATTCAAAGAGATGATCAAATTTCGCGACACAATCGCTGAAAAATATGATCTTGATTTAATTGTACATAAAAACCCACGCGGCATGGCGATGGGGATCAGTCCATTTGAACATGGCTCAGCAAAACACACCGATATAATGAAAACAGAAGGGCTAAAACAAGCCTTAGATATACACGGTTTTGATGCTGCTTTTGGTGGCGCTCGCCGTGATGAGGAGAAATCCCGAGCGAAAGAACGTGTTTACTCTTTCCGTGATAAAAAACATCGTTGGGATCCTAAAAATCAACGTCCTGAGTTATGGAATATTTATAACTCAAAAGTAGATCGCGGTGAAAGTATTCGTGTATTCCCACTTTCAAATTGGACAGAACTTGATATTTGGCAATATATCTATCAAGAAGAAATAGAGATGGTGCCGCTTTATTTTTCAGCAAAACGACCAGTGGTTGAGCGTGATGGCACATTGATTATGGTAGACGATGACCGTATGCCCTTAAAAGAGGGAGAAACACCCGAAATGAAAATGGTTCGTTTCCGTACATTAGGCTGTTATCCGCTAACAGGCGCAATAGAGTCGCAAGCGACGACCTTACCTGAAATTATCCAAGAGATGCTGTTAACAACCACCTCTGAACGACAAGGGCGTGTGATTGACAATGATTCCGCCGGTTCGATGGAAAAGAAAAAGATGGAAGGGTATTTCTAAAACGCCGTTATTGATAATTAAGTATGACGAACTTAATGTTCATCTCTTTTAATCGCTGCTAGTAGCTTAAAATATAATCAAAGGATTTGTAATGACTCACGATTCAAATTTAATAGCGACAGATATCGAAGCGTATCTGCGTGTTCATGAAAATAAAGACCTTATGCGTTTTATCACTTGTGGTAGCGTTGATGATGGTAAATCTACCCTGATTGGTCGTCTGTTATTTGATAGCAAAATGATTTTTGAAGATCAGATGGCTGCTATCGAGAAAGATTCTAAAAAGTTTAATACAACCAATGAAGATTTTGATTTAGCTTTATTGGTTGATGGTTTGCAATCTGAGCGAGAGCAGGGGATCACGATAGACGTGGCATATCGCTATTTTGCTACTGAGCAACGTAAATTTATTATTGCGGATACTCCTGGGCATGAACAATACACTCGTAATATGGCCACCGGCGCATCAACATGTGACTTGGCGATTATATTGATTGATGCACGTTATGGCGTACAAGTACAAACTCGTCGTCACTCTTATATCTGTTCTTTATTGGGCATTAAGCATGTTGTGGTTGCCGTCAATAAGATGGATGCCGTTGAATATGATCAGGCTGTTTATAAAAATATAAAAGCGGACTATCGTCAATTTGCTGAGCAACTAGATATTCCAGACATCCGCTTTGTGCCTATTTCAGCGCTCAAAGGTGACAATGTTGTCAATGAAAGTGAGCATATGACTTGGTATCCGGGGTCACCTTTATTACGCCTGCTTAACACCATCCAAATTAAAAGTGATGTAAATAATAAATTCAGATTGGCTGTACAGTATGTTAATCGTCCAAATCTAAATTTTCGTGGATTTTGTGGCACGGTTGCCTCCGGTGAAATTCGTGTCGGAGATACCATCCAGGTTCTACCGTCAGGTAAACAAAGTAAAGTTAAATCTATTGTTACCTTTGATGGCGATCTACAAAGTGCATTTGCCGGAATGGCAATTACCTTAACCCTTGAAGATGAAATTGATATTAGTCGTGGTGATATGCTTGTTCGCCCCCATGAAAAACCACAGTCGAGTAAAACCTTTGTTGCTGACGTTGTTTGGATGACTGAAGAAGCGTTACATGTTGATCGTGAATATATAATTAAAGCAGGTACGCACTCTACTTTTGGTTCGGTTGTTACTATCAATAACAAAGTTGATGTTAATACGATGGCAAAAGAGGATGCGAGTCAACTGGAATTAAATGAAATAGGCAGTTGTAATTTTGATGTTGCTGAAGCAATACATTTTGACAGTTACAGCGAAAACCGATCAACAGGTGCATTTATTATTATCGATCGCTTCACCAATGCGACGGTAGGTGCCGGCATGATCCGCGGAAGCGTTGATAAAGAGGCATCAAAAGTCCAAGCATTCAGTCCATTTGAAGTTGAATTTAATACGCTTATCCGTAAGCATTTCCCGCATTGGGAAGCGAAGGATATCCTCAAAGGATAATACGCTATCAGCTGTCGGGCGCTATTTTAATTGGCGCCCGACAACTATTTGTTTTGGCTTTAGCCGTTAGCCACGAACTAATTGCAAATGGCTTTTGGATGTCTATGACTCTTGACTCTTATTTCGTCTTATTTATTTTTGCAGCAACGATTATTGGTTTAATAAAATACCAACAACGGCCTGCACTTATCTTTGGAATGGCCTTGCTGCTTTTATATGTGTCCGATATGGTGACATCTCAGCAAGTATTGCAAAGTTTCTCTAATCAAGGTGTGGTCACATTAGTTTTACTTCTGGTTTGTTCACTTGCGCTTGAAAAAACACGCTTCTTAAGAACGATTGCCACCAAAGTTATTCATAAAAGTTATCGGACGACATTTCTTCGTCTATTTGGTTTTACAGTATTGTCTTCTGCCTGTTTAAACAATACGGCGGTTGTATCAACTATGTTAGCTCCAATCCGTAATAATCCCTATCATTCACCGAGTAAATTATTGCTGCCACTTTCATACGCAGCGATTCTGGGTGGCACCTTAACGCTTGTGGGGACATCGACAAATCTCATTGTAAATAGTTTAGTATTAGGGGCCGGTTTACCTTCACTTTCTTTCTTTGATTTTACATTGGTTGGCATTTGTCTTGTTATCGCTTGTGGAATTACATTATGGTTTTTATTGAGGTTTTTACCGGATCACACTGTTTCTTCAGAAGTCGTTCAAAATTATTTTATCGATGCCAAAATAGGTACAAAATCAAGTCTAGTGGGTAAAACAATCGAAGAAAATGGGCTACGTAATTTAGAGTCCTTATTTTTGGTGGAGGTGGTTCGCGGTAATTATCTGCTCAGTCCTGTTGCGCCAACAGAGGTGCTTAGAGAGAATGACAGGTTGATTTTTAGTGGCGATGTGGCGAAAGTTAAGCAACTAAATCAATTTGACGGTTTAACCATATTTGCTGATCACCAAGGTTTATTACTGGATAATTTAACCGAGGTTGTTATTCGCCCTGAAAGTGTTTTGCTTGGGAAAACGCTTAAACGAGCCGGTTTTCGTGCTTTGTTTGATGCGGCAGTCGTCGCAATTAAACGTGATGGTGAAAATATATCGGGTAAATTGGGCGAAGTGAGATTAAAAACGGGTGATTATTTGGTACTGGCGGTCGGAGATGATTTTAAATCACGTCGTAATATCAGTAAGAATTTCATCTTGGTTAGCGGTGTTGAGCTAGACTCTATGCTCAGTGGCAGCAAAGCATTACTTGCAACACTCGGATTTTTTGCCGCTATTATCGGTTCTGCATTAGGATTGTTTGCTTTACTTAAAGGGTTGATCTTTTTGCTAGGCTTGCTATTGATAACAGCTTGTCTAACTTCTGGGGAAATTTTTCGGAGATTACCAGCCGATCTGTGGTTAATTATCTCTTCTGCATTGGTATTGTCACAATCATTTGCTAATAGCGGATTACTAGAATCATTTAATGTTTTTGTAGATAACTATGCGCAGGGGCTCTCTCCATTATTCGCACTCATTATTGTCTATCTGTTTACTTGGTGGTTAACTGAATTAGTCACCAATAATGCAGCGGCTGCTTTAATATTTCCTATTGCTTACGGCCTTGCGATTACCTTAGGTGCTAACCCAACAGCGTTTATTATGGCGGTGGCATTTGGTGCAAGTGCAAGTTTTATTAGTCCTTTTGGTTACCAAACCAATTTAATGGTGTTTAATGCAGGACAATATAAGTTGTCAGATTTTGTGAAAATTGGATTACCCATCAGTATTGTTTATGGTGTTGTTGCTATTACCGCAATTACATTAGTTTTTGGATTATAAAAGGCTGCTAGCAGATTAATTTTTTGGCATTCTCACGGATTGTGTCGGAATCTTTAATAATGGGAAAGGGTGCAGTAAACTAAGTTTAGTTTACATATCTCGCTGCAAAGTGGCTAGTTTGATTTTAACTGACAGCTGATTTAAGGAATTTTATGTCTACACCCTATATAGATAAAGAAGTAAATGGTGAAAAGTCATCTGATGTTGTTTGGCATCAAGCGGCTGTTTCCCATCAAGATAGAGTTAAATTAAATGGCCATAAAGCCGCTGTTTTATGGTTTACAGGACTAAGTGGTTCGGGTAAATCGACGGTTGCCAATGCAGTCGACGTCATGCTTTATCAGCATGGAGTTAAAACTTATCTATTAGATGGGGATAATGTGCGTCATGGTTTAAATGGCGATTTAGGTTTTTCTGATCAAGCACGAGTAGAAAATATTCGTCGTATCGGTGAAGTGGCCAAACTGTTTGTCGATGCTGGGTTATTAGTTTCCAGTGCTTTTATTTCCCCTTTTAATGTTGATCGTAAAATGGTACGAGATCTATTAAAAGAAGGGGAGTTTATTGAAGTTTTTATTGATACTCCCTTAGAAATTTGTGAAAAAAGAGATCCCAAAGGACTTTACCAAAAAGCACGAGCGGGTGAGATAAAAAACTTTACTGGAATAGATTCAGCATACGAAGCACCTATTAACCCTGAAATTCATCTTCAAACAGACGGTAAATCTGCACAGCAATGTGCGCTTGAAGTGCTTAATTACTTAAAGCTACACGAGTACTTATAAATGAATTATGATATTTTCAATGGTGATGCCGATGGTATTATCGCGTTGTTGCAGCTTCGTTTGTTAACCCCACAACAAAGTATTTTGGTGACCGGTGTAAAGCGAGATATCAATCTGCTTGCTCAACTGAATGTACAAAGCGGAGATAAACTCACTGTTCTGGATATATCACTTGAACAAAACATTGATGGGGTAAATCTGGCTCTGGCAAACGGTGCGCAGGTTTTTTATGCCGATCATCACCGCTCGGGCCGGATCCCTAATCATAATAATTTGCAGGCTAATATCGATTTAGATGCAAACACCTGCACTGCATTAATTATTGATAAGTTAATCGGTGGCCAATTTCATCTCTGGGCTATTACCGCCGCTTATGGTGATAATTTAATTGCTAAAGCTGAGCAACTATCCGCCACTGCGGGTCTAACGTTTGAGCAAGCTGCCCAACTTAAAGAGTTAGGTACCCTAATTAACTACAATGGCTATGGGGCTAAAGTGGAAGATCTTCATCTTCACCCAGCCGAGTTGTATAAATTGTTGTTACAATACTCTTCACCACTGGATGTGATTAGTGATAAAAACTCACCTTTTGCACTATTGCAGCAGGCTTATCAGACCGATCTCGATGCAGTTTTAAATATAAAACCGACTTATAAAAGTACTCAGCTGACACTTTATATTTTACCTGATACTCCATGGGCGCGGCGTATCAGCGGTGTGTATGGTAATTTGCTGGCAAATCAAACACCAAGTTCAGCCCATGCCGTATTAACCGAAAGTGGTGATGGTAATTATCTGCTTTCACTGCGAGCGCCACTGGATAACAAACACGGCGCTGCTGAGATATGTCGTCAATTCGCAACAGGCGGAGGACGCGCAGCTGCAGCGGGTATTAACAGGCTGCCTATAGCGCAGTTACCTGAATTCATTGCCACAGTAGAAGCTTTTTATTAAAGTCGCAAAAGCAACAGTTAAGCGTTGTCATTACTAGCAGTTGAGCTTCCCTATCTCAAAGTGTATTATTACTCACCGTAATTTTTGTCAAAAAAAGTCCTAATAACGCTTTTTATTTGACCTAAATTTTAAATATCTATTATTGTGCATTATTTCGACTTTACCTTTGTGCGTATTAACTCAGTGAGAATATTTAGTGACTTTCGTAATTAAAGAAATCAAACCTCAGTTCGATCTTGAAATTGGTGAAATAATTCGTATTGTTGGCCAAGAGTTCGGGGCTATTGGGGACGGTTTTGGTCCTTCTGACTCTGAAGTTAGTGCGATGAGCCGTAATTATAGAGACGAGAATGGCAGCCGCTATCTGGTTGCCATTGTAGACAATAAGATTGTCGGGGGGAGTGGTATTGCTGCTTTTAATGGTAGCAATGAAATTTGTGAGTTACGTAAATTATTTATCCTGTCTGAAAGCCGTGGTTTAGGACTTGGTCAAAAACTTGTCGAAGGTTGTATTAATTATGCGAGAAGTAAAGGTTATACAAAGTGTTACTTGGATACACTTGCAAATATGGAATCGGCAATTGCTTTATATGGTAAGTTAGGATTCGAGCACCTAGATAAACCGCTACAAGGAACTATTCATAACGGCTGTGATGTATGGATGTTAAAAGAGCTCTAATCCGGACGTTGTCTCTTTCGTTACATTGTAAACCAATCTACATTTTTTAATCGGATAAAAAGCAATTCGAAGTAATACCATTTAGCGATATGGTTATTCTTATTGTACTTATGACTAATGGGGGAGCTCTATGCTAACCTTATCTTTAATTGAAAAAAACACTTATTACCGATGTGACTTATTCATTACCTCCCTCAAAATAGCGAGTTTTATAATTTATGCAAACAATACTTTTTATTCTAAATGATGGACCTTATGGCTCAGAGAAAACATTTAATGCATTACGATTGGCATTAAATATTAAGGAAGAATATGGCAGTCGTGTCGCTATAAATATATTCTTAATGTCTGATTCCGTGACCGCGGGATTGCCAAATCAAAGAGTTTCTGAGGGTTATAATATTGAGCAGATGTTAGAAATATTACTGGCACAAGGTGCTCAGTTAAAGTTATGCAAAACTTGTACTGATGGTCGTGGAGTCAGTGATCTTCCGTTAATTGAAGGTGCGCAGATTAGTACGTTAATTGAGTTGTCACGATGGACGTTTAGTGCAGATAAAGTATTGGTATTTTAATATAAACAAAGATTACAAAATTACCACAGAGAACACGGAGACGCTGCGCGTTACACCGAGAAAACCCAAATATAAGTGTTTTTCTCCTTTTGACTCTAATGAATGTAAACAAAAACATAGGTTTGCAGTTGCATGAAACTTTTGTGGTAAATATTTATTTTTTTGTGTTTATCTGAATTAAGTGCATAGTCATATTGCGTTATGGATTTAGTAATTGTTACTTCAATCAATGCCTTGCTCTTATCTATAACCTCTAATAATGGAGAATCGTGTGTTTAAATCGTTTAACCATATTGCAATAATTTGCTCTGATTATAAAAGATCTAAGCATTTCTACACTTCTATTTTAGGGTTTGAAGTTATCGCTGAAAATTATAGAGAAGAAAGAAGGTCTTATAAGCTTGATTTGAAATTACCGGAAGGAGGGCAAATTGAATTATTTTCCTTTCCAAATCCACCTGATAGACCAAGTAAACCAGAAGCGTTAGGGTTACGGCATTTAGCGTTTAATGTGGAATCCGTTGAAAAAGTCAGCAATTATTTAATGTCAAAAGGTGTCGCCGTTGAGGCAATCAGAGTTGACCAGTATACCAATCGAAAGTTCACTTTTTTTAATGATCCGGATGGTTTGCCATTAGAGTTACATGAGCAATAAGATGTAAGCCGTCACGAGGATAACGACGACTAATCTACTTGTTAAATTTTTACGCAGGTAAATATTGCGTTTCCAGAAATTCCGCTCCAAGGCACTATTCTTTCATAATCATGTTCAAAGATATGAACTTCAAAATAGGGTTGTAAGAGCTTTTGCAACGTCTCGATGTTGAATGCCACCATGGCATGTTCATCTTGCCAAAACTCAGTTATCCCCTGCGTATCTTTTTCAATACTAAGCTTCAGCGACTGTCTCTCTCCCTCTCCACTGTAGTGCCAAGCAGAGTGGAAAACAAAGTGGCTGTGGTCATATTCGGCGCTATGGGTGACAAACAATTTGTTATCTATCTTATTTTTATCGACAACATTAAAACAGAAAACGCCGCCTTTATTTAGCGCATTATGCACGCTAACAATACATTCCATCAATTTATCAATACCATCACAATAATGGATTGAGTATAAAAAACAGGTGACCAAATCAACAGGATGATCAACCTTGAAGTCACACATGTTTTTCAGTATGAATTGCGCATCAGGGCAACGCTGCTTAGCGATATCAAGCATAGGTTGATTAATATCTAAGCCACTACTTAGGTATCCAAAGTTGATAAAATGTCGAACATGAGGGCCTGTCCCACAAGCTAGATCGAGATGACTCAGCCCTTTTTCACCGAACAGTTGATGAAGTCTACGAATACTTTTGCTTTGCATTTTGTAGTCGATGTCGACACACATTAAATCATAATAGCCAGACAGATCAGTATAGAGAGCATTCGTGGACATAGGTAAGTTGCTGCCGAGTAGGTTGAGTGAATACATTTTTGTGACGCATAATAAGCTTATGCGTTATTTTGCAATCGCCGTGATTAAAACAGAGGAAAGTGAAATATCCCCTATTTTATTTTGCTAACTACGGATTTAAGCGTTTAACTTGCCAGCCATTTTTTGCTGGTTGATAAACAAAACGGTCATGTAAGCGATCGGCTTTGCCTTGCCAAAACTCTATACGTTCGGGGATGACGCGATATCCCCCCCAGAATTCAGGCAACGGAACTTCTTGCCCAGCGAATTTTGCCTCAAAATATTTGACACGTTCGACTAATTTCTCGCGATCAACAAGTTCTTCACTCTGATGTGAAGCCCACGCGCCGATACGGCTTCCTCGCCCTCTAGTTTGAAAGTAAGTATTTGATTCTTCTTGGCTTATACGTTCGACACGTCCTTCAATCCGTACTTGGCGCTGTAACATGTTCCAATGAAATAACAGTGCTGCGTAAGGATTTTCTTCTAATTCAATGGCTTTATGACTGCCATAGTTGGTGAAAAAAACAAATCCTTTTTGATCTACTTCTTTTAATAGCACCATACGTGAGGAGGGGCGACCTGCACCTGTACAGGTTGAAACAGACATCGACTCGGGTAAAATGATGCCACTCTGCTCAGCCTCGTTTAACCATTGTTTAAAAAACGAGATAGGATCATCACTGCCTGTGAGTGTTTTATTTTCAATGAGGAGTCCTTGACCAAGCGTGAAAGCGCAACGAATTTTACTGATAAGTGACATATTATCTTCTTATTTTAATTAGTATGTTGATAAGCGGAGTGTATAATTTGTTACAAATTTTGTCGAACACTTCAGTTAAATAAATTATTCTACAATGACTTTACAATGTGCTGACGACTTATTGTGTTCTCAACTCGGTAGATTAGTTCAACTTAAGCGAAACTGTTAGCTCGTAAAGAGCTTAAATTAATAGAGAGTAAAATGTCGAGTAAAATTTACCACCATGCGGTACAAATTTATTATGAGGATACTGATCATTCTGGTGTTGTATATCATCCAAACTTCCTAAAATATTTCGAACGAGCACGCGAACATGTTATTGATAGTGATCGACTTGATAAATTATGGCGTGAACAAGGCTTAGGTTTTGCGGTGTATAAGGCGAATCTAATTTTTCAAGATGGCGTAGAGTTTGCTGAAGTGTGTGATATCCAAACTCATTTTAATATCGAGGGAAAATATAAAACCTTATGGCGGCAGGAGCTGTGGCGGCCAGGTGCGGTTAAGGCCGCTGTAATAGGTGAGATTGAAATGGTTTGTTTAGACAGAGATAAACGATTACAGCCGATTCCAGATGAAATTTTGCAATCCTTACGCAGCGAATAGGTGAATCTGTAAATAGTATTGCTCGCGGGCAACAGTAAACATGTTCTCTGTATCTTATAAGTTCACGTTTGCAAAGTCGTTGGACGGCATGAATAAAGTTGAGGAGATAGCGTTGTTATTTAATCGTAACCTAATTGTTTTTTAAAACTCAAGGTTGATTTCCTGCTTATCTCTCTCATTAATCCTTTATTCAAAAATATAATTATTCAGCGATGCGTTCAAGTCTGGCCATGTAAAAACCGTCAAATCCAGAATCCGCAACGCTAATAGTTTCATCATTTAGAAATTTAAACTGCTTATTATCGATTAAAAACGCCTCTATTTGATTGCGGTTTTCATCTGGCATAATAGAGCAAGTCGCGTAAATTAGTATTCCACCAATCTTTACCAAGCGACTGTAACTTTGCAAAATATGTTTCTGTAATTCTATCAATACTGGTAATCGTTCTGCTGTATCACGCCATTTTGCGTCGGGATTACGTTTTAATACGCCAAGACCGGAGCAAGGCACATCCAGCAACAGTCGATCGGCAGTCAGTTTTCTACGTTTAATTGTTTTACTGCCAACAATAATTCGAGTTTCAATATTATTCGCATTGGCTCGTTTTGCGCGTTGCTTGAGAGCTTCTAGCTTCCATTGTTCAACATCCATTGCCAATAGCCGCCCTTTACCCTGCATTTGTGCTGCAATAGATAATGTTTTACCTCCGGCGCCTGCACAAGCATCTATCACAAACATTCCCGGTTTTGCATCAACGGCACTGGCTACAAGTTGTGAGCCAGCATCTTGCTGTTCAAACCAACCCAATTTAAAGCTGTCAGTTCTAAATAATGCGGAATCGGAAAGTACTTCAAGCGCGCTATCAACACCGTCAACTACTTTGGTTTCAACCTGCTCACTGCGAAGCTTTTGCGCTAATTCTTCACGGCTACATTTTAAGAAATTGGTGCGAATAAATCGTTTCGGCTGAGTATTTAATGCCGCGCGCTCTTTCGGCCAATTATCACCTAGCTGACTTTGTCCCATTTCATCTAACCATTCAGGGCAGCCATCCCAAAGTGCAGGCTGCTTTTTGGCTATTTCCAAACGGGCGAGATAATCAGCTTCAAGCAAGACTAATGAATTTTGCTGCTTGGATAATTTGAGATCATGAAAACGGTGCCATGCATTCATTAGACGCGAGCCAAAACGGGATATATCTTGTGGCTTCATATCAGAAAGGAAACAGTATAAATTTAAGCGTCGTAAAATATCCCCTGTCACCCGAGTAATACGGGCCTGTTCTGATGGGGGGAGTTGTAGCCCTGAAAAGTGAACCGAATAGGCGCGGTCTAAGGGTTTTTTTTCCGATAAAACCATTCCTAAAATACTAATAACCAAATCTGTTGAGCTTGGTGAAAGTGAAGCGTTAAGCATAAAATTGCCTGTTGTTAATGCATAAGGTAAAAAATGTGTGGATCATAGGAGTTAAGCGCCCAATAGGCAAGTGATCTAAGCGTATTTTTGCGTTAACAGGAAAGCAATATTATATTTTACTGGGTGCTAAAAATCACACAGGTAGAAATAAATTTTGTATCAGGACTCGACTCGAAGGGCAAAAGCAATGATTGCCTGTTTGCCAGTTATTTTGCGATTAATGCGCTTATTCGTTGTCGCTTGGAAGATAATAATATGTGGTCAGTTTTTACTTGACCACTCTTATTAGACCACTCTTACTTGAAGATTATTATCATCATTATTTGCAGATAGAGTCGAGTTATTTTAGTGTGATGAATTCAATTGCAGCAATATAACTGTCGTCAAGTTTGCGCAAACGTAATACCACCGCTTCTGCATTTAGTGGTGGGAATCTAGAATCTTCTGTGTCTAGCAGCACTTCAATTTCATCCCCCGCTTTTAAACTCTCCTCCATTAACTGAATAGACATACCGGTACTACTAAGATCTTTACAAATACCATGTAATTCGGTGCCATTTATCGTGATTTTGACTCCGATCTCTATTGCCATACGGCGAAAAATACGTCGATCATCCTTAGTTATTAACACATTACCTCCAACAAACAGTATGAAAATCGTTAACTATCAATATTTATAACTACAAACATAAACATATTTTTAAATCTAGCAAGTTATCGAAGAGAATTGTGTGAAGGTTGCGATCCTAATCGTCGTTGTTTTTAATGAACTGTTATTAAAGAAGCTTGATTTAGTACTTATTTGCAAATACAGCTTAATAAGCGAACCTAAAAAATGCATTTTATGGCACATAAAAACGCTAATATGGTAGTGGTTTTATTAGCGGCTAAGATTAAATAAGGCATTGTTTATAATCAACCCAATACCACTATTAGGCAGGAAATCAAAGTATAGTGACTTATTAATGAGCAGTTTACATCTTGTCATTTATAAATCACAAACAGTAAATATAGACTAGAATATTAGAGGGAATAGGAGCTGAAGAGGAGAAAATCATGCTATTTCATAACAAAGCGGGACAAGCGATGAACCTTGCTGATAATTTAACGATTAAAGAGCTATTGGAGATGGGAGTTGAACTTACTCTTTCTGAAAAAATAGATCCTAACCATGAATTATGGTTGGCGGATGAGGCTGAAAAAAAATCTGAGCAGGGGACCAAGAAGGGTAAAGCAAAGTAAATATAGACGCTAAGCTAAATCCCTCAGTCTAAGCTGAGGGATTATATGATCTGCTTTCGAATAATTTCTGGATTCATATTTTAACGGATTAATACAAAACTCAACGGCAGTTTACGTGTATTACACTTCTCTTTGGATGGTATTTCGCCTGCTAAGATGCAATAAAAACCCTTATCCTGTCACCAAGTCAGAAATCATCTTATGATCTATTGGCGCAGATTTGAGCGCCATGTTTATTTAACGGTCGCCATACTTGAAATACATAATGTTAAATGTTTTTAAATTCACTCAAGTGATCGGTTGCAAAAAACTGCTGTAGCGTAAAATCGGTTTTCTTATTTCCAGCATTTATACAAATGGCAACACAATGAGTTGGGTCTGGATAGGTTAAACAACTATACCAATTATTATTTTGCTTAATACGGTATTGAGATGAAAACGACACACAAATATTGTCATTGAACTTAGCCGTTTCACTTTCGCCAATTTCAAAACTAAAAGTATCCAGA
The DNA here is from genome assembly GCF_022267535.1 of Psychromonas antarctica. Lineage (GTDB taxonomy): Bacteria > Pseudomonadota > Gammaproteobacteria > Enterobacterales > Psychromonadaceae > Psychromonas > Psychromonas antarctica. The sequence goes on along the minus strand of NZ_JAHNZV010000041.1, from coordinate 8,888 downwards.
CCTTGGCTAATACCAAAGCCAGTTGCTTTAACAAATGCCTCTTTAAGCGTCCAATATTTAAAAAATTGAGCGCTTTGCCGTGAAGGTGGAAGTTTTTTTATATTTTGATATTCAATCGTTGAAAAATATCGTTTTGAAATAGCATCAATGCTAATTTTTCGGCGTAAACTTTCGACGTCACAACCGATATCATGGTCAAGGCAGACAGCACAAACGACTAGATCATTATTGTGACTTAGGTTAAAGCGAAGTGCTAGTGGGGGAGTCTTAAGTTCAGGTTTTCCCTGATCGTTTATATCAAAGATCCAATCATGAGGAAGAATAGGCGCATATTGAGATAAAACTAATCTCACAAAAGCGCGTGTAATCAATGCATTATGCTGTGCGCTGGGGGAAAGGTAGCGTTCTGTCTTTGCAAGTTCAAATGGAGTCAGTAGTTTTTTTAATGAGCACAGTCGGGTTGGATCACTGATATCCTGAGGGTTAATAATCCATAAGTGAATATCATTATATTGAAGCTTTAGTGTTGAGTCTAAATCTCTATTGAGCACCGGTTGGCCTGTCGCAGATAATAAAAAAGGGTAGTAATACTAGCTACTATCCCTTTTTTTACAAAACATCATTGCTATTTTGCTGTATTTTGAAGTGAAAATGAATTGATTTTTTTCGTCAATTCACGACGCTCTTTTGAAATCTCAGCGACTTTGATGATATGGTCATCAACACGGTCTTCGTAGTCAGAGCGCATATTTTTAATGATATCTATAATATCTCCTGGTTTCATATCTGAGGAGATGTAATCAGTTAAGTTATTCAGTAGATCTACACGTTTGCGGTTATCACGAATTTTCTTTTCGTGATCGAAAATTTCGCGTTTTAATTTATTTTTACGGCGAGCATATTTCACCAATTCAAGCACATTACCCATAAATTACACCTTTTATTAGCTATTAAAAATAGTAGAAACATTAATAGTTGAGTTGTTACTGTTATAAAATCAATAACATACTTCTTTTCTTAAAGAACAAATTCATTATACCTGTTGTAACGGATAAGGTGATACTTTTTTTAAAAGAGAAGCGATTGAATCAGGAAGATAGGTTGCTAATGAGTGTTTTACATTGTTTTTGCGAGCATTTTTTATTTAACACCTTACTTTGACGTTATTATTAGTATCTCTGCTGCGTCGAATCAACTCATTATCCGTAATATGCACAGTGGATTTAGCAAGTCTGTCATACAAAACAACATTAACGGTGGCTGCAAGGTTCATACAGCCTATAGTGGGGACGTATACGACAGCATCAGCTTGATCGATAATAGTTTGATCTATTGTGCCATCTTCAGGTCCGAAGATATAAAGCGCGTTTTCAGGATGTTTAAAATGCGGCAGGGGAGATGCCCCTTCAATAAGATCGACACAAATAACTTTCATTGTCTTACTTTTATGATCAAGTAAATCGTTTACAGCACTTAATGGGATAGTTGAGCTTATTTTTTTCGTATCCGTATTTAATTTGACCGCGCGATCATAACGTTGGCCTGTATATATAACAGAATCAACGAAAAAACATCCTGCGGCACGCATTACTGCTCCCACATTAGTTGCACTTTTAGGGTTACATAAACCCACAATTATTTTTGTATCAGGCATAAAATTTCTTATAAATGCTTAAATATGGTTTCAATTAGAACCTCGTGTGCAGGCTCTAATTGCTATTTTTGAATTATTTGGCAGCGTCTGATCTTTCAACTGCACTTTTTATTATAGGTTGCAACTCACCTTGTTGGAACATTTCTAAAACAATATCGCAACCACCGATCAATTCGCCATCAACCCATAATTGGGGAAATGTTGGCCAGTTAGCATATTTAGGTAGTTCAGCGCGAATGTCTGGATTTTGCAAAATATCGACATAGGCAAAAGGGTGACCACATTGCATCAGTGCCTGTGATGTTTGAGATGAGAAACCGCAACTTGGTAGTTTTGGCGATCCTTTCATATAAAGTAAAACAGTGTTGTCGCTGATTTGTTTTTTAATTTTGTCTAGTGTTTCCATTTATCGTACCCCGTCGTTGTTTTTTAATTGTACCTAAATTTGATCACCAACAAAACACTATATAAATTGTGGTTAAGCAATCAGTTTTAATGAAGAAACACAATTTTATCATAGAATTAAATTGACATAGATCATTTTCTTGCCGAGAATGATATTATAAATAGATCGCGTGAAATGAGTAGTATAAAAATAGCACGCTTAACAACCACCTATAATCTGGAGAAATATATATGGCTTTTGAATTACCTGCCTTACCTTTCGCAAAAGACGCATTAGAACCTCATATATCAGCAGAAACACTTGAGTTTCATTACGGTAAGCATCACGCAACTTACGTACAAAAATTAAATGGCCTTGTTGAAGGAACTGACTTCGCTAATAAATCTTTAGAAGAGATAATTAAAACATCGACTGGCCCATTATTTAATAATGCTGCGCAAGTCTGGAATCACAGCTTCTATTGGAACTGCCTAGCGGCAAATGCTGGCGGAGAGCCAAGCGGTGCTATTGCTGACGCGATAACAGAAAGTTTTGGCTCATTTGCTGCATTTCAAGCTGCTTGGAATGATAAAGCAGTGAATAATTTTGGATCCTCTTGGACATGGCTGGTTAAGAAATCGGATGGCTTGCTAGACATCGTAAATACGTCAAATGCAGCAACACCTTTAACTGATGAAACAGTTACGGTGCTCCTCACTGTAGATCTGTGGGAACATGCATACTATGTCGATTATCGTAATGCGCGACCTAGCTATTTAAATGGCTTTTGGGCATTGGTTAATTGGGATTTTGTAAACCAAAACATTGCATAGAAACTAAATTAATAAAAATAAATGTTAAAAACCTTAATATGTTTTATTAAGGTTTTTTTTGGCTATGCAAACGCTAAAAAAATTATTTTTCTATATCGTCAATATTCACTGCTGCTAGATTTACATTTTTGGTTGCCAATGCTGTCAAAAAACATCACCAACTCTTTTTGTTTTGTGCTCTTAATGTACTCAGTTCCTTCACCACATGATAATAAGCACCCTCAAGACGCCTAAAAAGTAGTGCCATAATGATGGTACCAGATACAAAAGAGAGCATTAATATTTGTAACATTATTGATAAGCTTTTCTGTTGGTAATCATGAATTAAACTGAGTATTTTTTCTTGTTCCAAAGTTACCCGTATATAACCTATTTTAGTGTTCTCATCATATAATTCAGCAATATAGGGGATTATTCCTTGCTTTTTACGGATCCTAGTTTGATTAATATTTAAAAATATAGGCAGTGGCAAAATATCTTCAGATTGATAAAGTATTTTTCCCAAATGATCATATATTGTTGCATCTCTAACCAGTGGATCATGGCTTAAGTCATCGATAAGTAGTTGCAAATCTTCTACTTTTTTTTGTGTCAGATACCGCGTTGCTTCCGCGGCAGCTAAGTTTGTTAGCGAATAAGAAAACCTTTCAGTTTGCTGATGGCCAATTTGAGTTGACGTCTCTTTTAGCATCAAAATTTGGTAAGCCATCGCAGTACAGACAACCACTAAACTTACTATTTGTAATGTACGTAATAAATAAAACATTTTTTTATTCATTTATTCCCTCGGGGCAAGACAATATTGTCAAAATATTTAAGCAAAGTATTTAATCGACTTTATTATTCTCGGTTAGCTGCTTGTAAAACTTGCAATGATAAATCGCAATGGTTATCTTGTGAGCAATTCTTTCAATTTAAAGATCTAAGCCGCTATAAGAATTTCATATTACTCATTTTTATCTGCGCGCTAGGTTGTTATAAGATAGGTATTTTACAGTGAATACGATAGAGAAACTTCTAGATAAATCAAATTCTCAGTCATTAGATCAGTGGAGAGATCATTTAAAACAACAGGTTAGTAGGCTAGACACGTTATTTTACCACAACGGAGCCTTGACACAAACGTTGACCGCAGGCTTTACAGAAGCAGCATCACTTATTGTGATGGCAGAGCAATTTAATACTCAGCAATTAAGCAATTTGCTAACACTGTTGAATCTCGAACAGGTACAGTCTGTTCGTTTGTATGCGCCGCAAATAATTGAATCTATCACTGTTATGCGTTTTACTATAAGTGCAAAACCTGCATATTTAAAAGCAAGTTTGGATGCGTTTGCCAAAGAAAATATGATGGATTTTGCTTTAATGGATAATTTTCCCGATTGGCAGAAACCGGGATTAGTTTTAATGGATATGGATTCCACAACCATCCAAATTGAATGTATTGATGAAATAGCTCGTTTATATGGTGTCGGGGAGCAAGTTTCAGCTGTTACTGAGCTGGCAATGCAAGGCAAACTTGATTTTAATGAAAGTTTACGCACACGTGTGGCTAAATTGGCGGGGGCACCCATTTCAATACTAAACGACGTTGCCGATTCGATGCCTTTGATGCCTGGGTTACTTGATTTGATTAAAGGGCTCAAGAAAGCGGGTTGGAAAGTTGCAATCGCTTCGGGCGGATTTACATACTTTGCCGATCGCTTAAAAGCAGATCATGGTTTTGATTATGTGATTGCGAATACGCTGGAGATTAATGAACAACGTTTAACGGGTCAAGTAATTGGTGAGATAGTCAACGCAAGTGTTAAAGCAAGCACCTTGGAAAAGTTAGCTGCACATTATAATATCCCCATGTCACAGACGGTGGCAATCGGTGATGGCGCAAATGATTTACTCATGTTAGCGGCCTCCGCGCTCGGAATTGCTATTCATGCGAAGCCTATTGTGCAAGAAAATGCAGCGGTCTCACTTAATCATTTGGATCTACAAGGTGCGTTATGCCTTTTAAGTGCTAGTAGCAGTAAAGATAATTGGTAATAAGAATTATCAGCTTAAGATAACGGTATATGGTATAAATCCCCTCGAGTAATAATAACTACTAGTGGGGATTTATTATTCGTAATAATAAAAAAATGTCTACATAAGTTTATTCAATCAGTAAAGCTATCATGAATAAAAGAATGTCTTCTTTGGTAAAAATTGTCTTCTGTACTTTGTAGGAAACGTATTGCTAATGCATAACCTTCTGCTTTGTATTTAGTGATTTTGGCTATTTCATATTCATTCATAATGATATTCATCGCCTCTTGCAACAATTCGCTTTCCCCAGGACCAATTTCAACTTCCGGTGGATCATAATAAGTGACCATCCAGTCCTGGAGTTGCTGTGCCGATATTTTACCTTGGTCCCATTCGCTAAGCGTGCTAATGAGTTGATCTTTTGTGATAAAGGGTTTGTTCATAAAGCCTGTTTACGTAGTGAGTCAATAATTATCCGTAAGGATAACCAATTTGATTGTAGGTGTCACTTTGATAGGCGAATATATGGAAAATTTATCCTTGCTCTGTCTGAAAACTTATCTATAATAGCCCGCCGTAATCGTAGCTGCTAATAACTACAAATAAAGCGAGATTAGCTTTTGTAACTTAGCGCTATCAGATAACAATCTTTTAATAGCGGGTTCCCTCACCCCGCAATCACCACTTCATCACCAAAAAGGTCAAAATATGTTAACGTTAACAACAGAGCAGACTCAGCGTGCAGTGCTGGTGCTGATCGGCTTCCATATATTTGTTATCTGCGCCAGTAATTATCTGGTACAGCTACCATTCCAAATCGCAGGTCTTCATACAACTTGGGGGGCTTTTAGCTTTCCGTTCGTCTATCTTGCTAGTGATCTTGCTGTTAGGATATTTGGACAGACTAATGCGAGACGTATTATCATATGGGCTATGCTGCCTGCTTTACTTATCTCATATCTAATCGGAGTCATTTTCCATCAAGGTGATTTTCAAGGCCTAAGGGCATTAAGTGAATTTAATACCTTTGTTTTTCGCATCGCATTTGCCAGTTTTGCGGCTTATCTAGTAGGGCAGCTGATTGATATTACTGTTTTTGCTAAATTAAGACGTACACGTTCATGGTGGGTTGCACCGACAGCATCAACACTTGTCGGCAACTTAGTCGATACATTGGTCTTTTTTGTAATTGCATTTTTTGCATCACAAGATAGTTTTATGTCCGCTCACTGGCCTGAAATAGCTTGTGTCGATTATTCTTTTAAACTGTTTGTGAGTTTAGCTCTTTTTTTACCTGCATACGGTCTGTTGCTGAAGGTTCTAGAACAAAAAATTATAAGTTTACCAGTCCAACAAGGATTTACTGAAGCGGGGATTAAGTCTTATTTAACCAAATAATAATGGTGGCCTTATAGTGGCTGTTTGGTGTGTCTGAACCCTCTACTTTATATTCACTCAATTTAAATTGTTCTAATAAGATATAATAGTTTTGATCAGCTAATGTTAATTCTGTAATTTCATTCACAGTAAGGTGGATTTTTTGATGGTTGATTAACAACTGTAGATGTTCACCTTCATTTTGTAAACGCACTGAGAATTGCCCGCGACCGGTCTTTAACGCAAAACCATATTGAGCATCAGAGGCCGAAAAAAACACTAACTCCCCATTACCATCATTAACTTGTCTAAATAGCATTGAGCCCATCGGGGTATGTTTTTTTTCGGTATATTTGTTGCAATGGTAACAAATGGGCAGCGTTCGCTCTTTCCCCCAATGACTAATAAATTGTTGTGAAAAATATAAGCCGTCTTCATACACCGAGAATTGGTTTATGTTTTTATTGCCGTCGGGCGAACAGGCGCTAAGCTGTATCAGTATGAACAGCAGTATTAAACGTATTTTCACTCTGTACTCCTCTACAGTTGAAAGAGATCATTACTACTATTTTAATAATGGTAGCTGATACTGACACCATAAACTGGTCATTGATATCTCTTTTTTATTTAAATAATGAGGTTTGATATATACACTATATAAAGGCAATAAAAATATCGTTAACCTTCTGATATTTGAAATATATTGGGTTTTAATTTCGGCGAACGATTTAACCTAAATAAAATGGAAAATGATGCAATTAATTGATTTTATAAAAATATTAAACTATCCGACAATTACCATTGCGGGACAAGAAATTAGTGTTGGACAATGGTTAATGGCACCTTTAGTTTTTATTGTCGGTTACTTACTGACCAAATGGCTAATCAGTACCATATCAAAACGGTTAGTCGCCAGGCAAGCGGATCCAAACTTAGTGCATCTGATCAGTCGTTTAATTTATATACTAGCGATTGCGGTATTAGTGGTAACGACGCTCGATTTAATCAATGTACCAATCACCGCTTTTGCTTTTCTCTCTGGTGCCATTGCTATTGGCATTGGTTTTGGCGCACAAAATATTATCAATAACTTTATCAGTGGTTGGATTTTAATGTGGGAGCGTCCAATACGTATAGGTGATTTTTTAGAGGTTGATGATGCTAAAGGAGTGGTCGAAGAGATTAATACTCGTTCAACACGCATTCGCCGCATAGATGGTGTGCATATGCTCATTCCAAATAGTAAATTGCTTGAAAATACTGTCATAAATTGGACCTTAGTGGATAATCTTGTGCGCACATCCGTTAGAGTGGGCGTTTCGTACGGCTCTCCTGCAAAAAAGGTTGCGGAACTTATTATGCAAGCAACGGTGGAACAAAAAGAGGTATTAATCGATCCTAAGCCTTGGGTCATCTTTGAAGACTTTGGTGATAATTCTCTTATATTTGATGTTTACTTTTGGGTTAATTCTAATGTCGAAGGTGGATTACGAGTAGTTCGCAGTAATATTCGTTTTCGCCTAGAAGCGTTATTTTCAGAAAACCAGATTGTTATTGCGTTTCCACAACAGGATGTTCACATTGATGGGGCAATTACTTTATTGAATAAATGAAATACATTTTTGAATATTCATTCAAAATATCATATCATTTGTTTAAATATGATTACCGAGTATAAAAAATCGATGAGAAATGCGGAATTTAATAGACAGGAAGTGCTGCGCTTGGTTATGGCTGCATTTATGCAGAAAGGCTATACAAAAACCAGTATGCAGGATTTAAGTAAGGCAAGTGGCCTGCATCCCGGTTCGATTTATTGTGCTTTTGAGAATAAACGCGGTTTATTGTTGGCTGCTTTAGAACAGTATAAACAAGACCAACACATTGAATTTACTTGTTTTTTTGATGGTTCACGGCCTATCTTATGTGCCCTGAAAATTTACTTAGATGACATTGTCAGCAAGTTTGTAGACTGTGATGTTGATAATGGGTGTTTATTTACCAAAACGCTCAACGAGATAGCGGGGCAAGATGAAGAAGTTCGCACGATTATCGTTGCTAGCCTAGCCGCTTGGCAGCAAGCACTAACAGATCTTTTTACACAAGCCAAATTGTCAGGAGAGCTGGTATCGTTGAGGGAAAGTGATCATCTAGCTCGCTATTTAGTGATGGGTATCTATGGACTGAGAACTTTTGCACAGACTCAACCGGGAGCAAAAATTTTGCAGCAGCTAGCAGACCAGCTTTACGATGATCTTTGTGGCGAATAAACGCTGTTTATTTGCAATTTCGGATATGGCATATGCCCATGCTAAGTCTCGATATGGCTGTTATCGGTGTGTTGATTGACGTATATTTTCATTCGCATGCAGTCGCCGCAAGTAACGTTGTAATCGATTACAAAGGCGGTTTATCGTGCTATTCTTGCGATGAAAACTCAATAGGTGATTTTCATAAAAACTTAGCGGATATATAATTTAAAAAAGCATCGTAACTACTCAGCACCTTAGTCACACTTTTAATAATTTATCGAAGATCAAAAAAGATCGACTTGCTTGAATGTTTTTAACCGTTACGCTAACTACCTTCTTCTTATTTGGCGTAAAGATAAAAATGA
>NZ_JAHNZV010000040.1 GCF_022267535.1 Psychromonas antarctica | reverse complement strand
TTAATGCACAGCACTTTATTTCAAATAAAACACAATTTTTGCATAATATTTATTTTGATACCGCTAATCGAACGTTGCGTAAAATGGATATAGGATTGCGCGTACGTAGCTGTGATAATAGCTCACTGCAAACGATTAAAACCGCGGGCCGCGTGATCGGTGGCTTACATCAGCGGCCTGAGTATAATGAGCCGATAGAGGGCACTCGGCCAGAACTTTCGCGTTTTAACAGCAAAATATGGCCAGATGGTTGTGATATAAAAGCGCTTGAAAGTGAATTAATTCCGATGTTTTGTATTGACTTTCAACGTCAGACTTGGCTGGTAGAAATGGCGGATAATACCTTGATTGAAGTCGCTTATGACAAAGGCCTGATAGAAGGAAATCAGGGGAAAATAAATATTTGTGAAATTGAACTTGAGCTCGTGAAAGGTGATGAAAAACAGCTCTTTGTTTTAGGTGATGAGATAGCTTCATTACCTCAAGTACGCTTAGGTAATGTGAGTAAAGCACAACGGGGTTATATGTTGACAGATAACGCATGTTTCAATGTTAAACCGCTTTTGCACTCTCCGCTAACCTCGTCGATGTCAGTTGATCAAGCTTTGTTTACCAATATTCAGCATGGTTTACGTCATATTCAGTATCACGAAAATTGTTATATTGAATCATTTCAAGATGATGCACTAATTGAGTTGTTAACGGGTATTAAGTTTCTGCATCAAAACCTGAAATTATTTAAACAATCGTCGACGACCTTGCTTGAGGCGCAATGGATCGACGATTTGCATTGGTTGGCACGAAATCTTTCTTGGCTTGAACAACGTAGTAGTTATCAAAGTTTGTTAGACAATAAAGGCTATTACCTCAGAAAATTACCGAAATTCAAATCCCTGCTTAAAAAACTAGAGACGCAAAATAACAGCCTACCAAATCGACAAGCAGTACTTGATCTGCTGACTTCCACTCGTTACTGCCAATTTATTTTAAACATTACGCAATGGTTACTGCAGTTTGAGAAGAATACTTTTGCCAGTGAAAAAATAAATTCGATTAACGACTTTGCATATCAACACTTAAGCACTAATTGGGAGGAATTAAGGCGCGCTCTAACTTCTGAAAATAATAATCAGCTTCTCTCCTATCAAGGTTTATTAGAAGCGAATTTATTGATTGGCTTAAGTCTGGGATATTTATTTCCAGAAGAAAAAACCAGTGTTTTTCGCTCTCTTTGGTTAGACATCAAGCAGGGGTTAAAAGAGTGCGCGATGATCAATGCCATTGAGGACTTTGCGGATCAAGAAACAGATTTGCTGCGCCGAGCTGAATACCTTAAATGGATTAAACGTAAAGAAGAGTCTCTGCTTCACGCACTTGAGCAATCTAAAAATCAGGCTTTATTACGAGAGGTCTACTGGCTCCGTGAAATAGATTAGTAAACCGTTATATAGGTAATAAAAAACTTAATTTACTTTTAGATCACAGTTCTCTGTTAATTAATTTTTTTTAGTCTATATATACGATATATACGTTATATAGACTAAAAATTTCGTTGTCTCTGGCTGAGTTAGTTGTACAACTACTCGGCTGACATTTCCCATCTTGATAGGTATAAAATATGGCTTTATTAAAATTTAATGCAATTGAAAAGAAAATTATTGATACGTCGATGAGCCAAAAATGGTTATTTATGTTACTACTCGGCATTGTTTTGTTTATTTCAAAGAAATTAACCATCGCCGCGCTGTTAACTGAGCAATCACTCGCTAATGCACCGGACTCACTGGCAATGATCAACCGTTATAATTTATGGGCGGATGTGATCTTTTCTGCTATTTTTGTGGCTGTATTATACTGGTTGTTTGTGCTCATAAAAAGACAGATCTTGATAATGAATCAAGATCTATCAAAGGCTATCAGCGACGGCACACTCGCAGGTTATGCCAAATCAACATCGAAAAATGAGCTTGGCGATGTTGCCCGCATGGTTTGCAGTGAAGCGGGTAAGCTGCAGCATGTTTTTCAGACGCAAGGGAAAAGTGTATCGGGGTTGAATGAAATCATTGAAAACTTGTCCGTTTGTATGGAAATTATTAATGACTCGATGGAAGAGGAATTTGGGCAAATTGAGCAACTTGCAACTGCGATGAATGAGATGACCGCGACGGTCAATGAAGTGGCAAATAATGCGCATAGCGCATCATCATCAACGGCCGAAGCCTCTGATGTTGCGATCGAAGGGAGCCAATTTGTTGAGGCAACCATTGCCACCATTAATTCATTATCAAGCAATATTGGTGCATCAGCAGGTGCGGTAAATGATGTCGAATTAAAAGTAGAAGGTATTGGTAGTGTTGTGGATACTATTCGCAGTATCTCTGAGCAAACTAACTTGTTAGCATTAAATGCTGCTATCGAGGCTGCGCGCGCTGGTGAAGCAGGACGTGGCTTCGCGGTCGTTGCCGACGAAGTACGTAATTTGGCTAAACGCACACAGGATGCAACGGTTGAAATTCGGGCCATGATTGAGCAGTTACAAGCAAGCGCACATGATGCAGTAAGTTTAATGGGGAAAAGTGTCCGTGAAGCGGAAACGGGTGTTGAGCAGGTAATGCAAGCGGGTACTCAGTTAACTGGAATTGTGCAAAAAATTCACCATATTTCTGATATGAATTATCAGATTGCATCGGCTGCGGAAGAGCAAACTACCGTGGCTGGTGATATCAATCAAAACCTAGATTCAGTTAAAGAGGTCGTCGAGGGCTCGGTGACAGTATTAAGAGAGGTCACCGAGATGGTTGAGACGTTGCGTGTACATGCACAAGATTTAACTAAAACGGTAAACATCTAGGACCTGCTAACAGAAAAGCACTGCAATGAAAGTGCTTTTCTATTTACCCTCTACTCCTAAACCTCGCTTATATTTACTTATTAGATTCACCTTTCAGTGCAAATTTTGTTAACTCTTCGATCACTGATTTTTTTATCTCTAATTGTTGATCGGCAGAAATATTGTAACGCTCTCCCAATCGTCGGTAATCATCATCACTTAAACTGACGGTTAAACGCGGGCGTTTGGGTTTTTTATGGGTAGGCAGATCTAATAAGTAGCGAATTTGTTCTGATGGGCTAATCTCCTTATCTAATGCGCTGCGTCTGATGCTATATTGCAGTTTAGTATCCATATCAAATGCAATTTGTACTGCTTTAACAACTTTTGCTGATTGCTGCCATTTTTTGGGTAATTCTCTTTCGCTCATTAGATTACTTTCCTCTCATCCATAGTTCCGCAATTTCACTAGCGGGTCTAAAAAAAGAGAGGTATATATCTGTATCCCCATTCTCAAAAATAAATATATCAATGGAACGTTCTCCTTTTCCTCCTGCTAATGAGTAAAACTCAAATTCACGGCCATGCTGTTGTTCACTATCTTGAGGGGGTGTTTCTCCTCGGTAGTCTTCCTGATGCAGGTAACCTGTAGTCATAAAATCTTGCTGGATATATTCACCTGCGAGCATATCGGCGTAATGATGACTGCTGCTAAGTGGTTGTAAGCGGGAATTACCCGGCGCTTCAAAAATATTCGCAAAAGCATCTAGATCAAAAAGGGCCTCTACATCATCTCTGGTAAGCAATAAGCTAAATTTAACTAATTTTTGCGGATTTGCTGGGAAACTTAAATAAACCAATTGCGAGCTGCTACCCTGAGCAATCACTTGCGCATAGTGGCCATGTTTAAATTCTATTGTATTGATATCAATGACTTGAAGTTGCTGTTTGCGCATTGTTTGTGGCAAGGAAAAACTATCACCAAAAGTAAAAATATCATCTACTTGTAGTGTTTGTGGTGTTGTTAGGGTACGTGTTGTTAGTGGTTTTTTTTTGTTAAACAGGGAGTTAAAAAAACCCATGATGTATTTCTCCTTAAAAGAAAACCAACCAGTGCACTTTTGTATGCACTGGTTGGTTTTTATTTTAGTCGCTATTATTTGCTTTTTAGACGATCTAAAATAGATTGTGCGCTTGTTGGCTGTGCCCCGATGCCTGCTTGTTGTAATTTTGCCTGCAGAGAACTATCACTGTTTTCAGCATCAAGTTGTTCGGCCGCTTTCAGTTTGTCGTCAAACATTGCTTGTTTTTGCTTGATGCGCTCTAAAGAGTCTTTCGCATTTAATAGTTTAGAATTGCTTGCTGTGAAGTTATCGGTAATCGCCGATGTGGCTTTTTGCACACTTTCAGTTGTTTTTACCATGCTAAGCTGACGTTTATAATCGGTTAATTGGCGCTCACTCTTTTTAATTAACTCTTTCAAACGGCTTGCACTTTTAAGATAACTTTCGTTCGCTTGCTGCTGATCCGCCGCGTTTGCTTCGAGTTCTGCAATCTTTTCAGCTATCTCTATCGCTAGCGCTTCATTGCCTTGATTAAGCGCTTGCATGGCATAACCCTCATGCTCTTTAGTGCTTACTTGTAGCTGAGTTAGCTCACGTGCAGCTTGCATCTGTTTAGCCATCACTTCAGTCAAGTCACGTTTAGCAATGGTAATGTGTTTTTCTGAATCACGGATCTCTTGCTCAAAAATACGCGTTGCGTTGGCATCAACAATACTTTCACCTGCTTCGCGCGCACCCCCACGAACAGCTGTAATAATCTTTCTAAATATACTCATAACAAACTCCAAATTAATTTAAGTAACTGTCCATCTCACTGATGACTTCAAGACTGTTATCACTTAGCGTTACAATCTCTAACTCAATATCATCAAGGCTTGAGTTCACCGACAACGCACCAAATACCACATATTTATCTTCTATTTTGGCAAATGCAGAGAGGGGCATAGGAATATTCATCTCTAGCATTGCGTCCATCATATTTGTTTTTAGCTCAGCTTTGACTTCATCCTCTCCCCACAGGTAAGCAATACAGAGAATTTGATTATCACTGATGGAGATAAAAATAGGGATCTCTTCTCGCCCTACAATTTCAACTTGTAAGACATCAATGTCACCATTAATCGGTGTACAATCAAAACTAAAACCAGTTTCTGTATTATCATCTAGCTGATTTAAATGAGTGGCAATTTTATGAATATTCATAATGCTCCTTGGTGGTGAAAGACATTTAATGTCTCAATATGAGTTAATTTAGTTCGCTGGTCATTATATGTCAAGCGATTTAAGTTTGTTTTATCGATCGTGCTGTATTAGTAATATTGCGTAGTAGACTCTATTATTCAATCATTAGATTAATTTATTACTGGTCATCTCTCACGCCACTGACAAGTTAATTCTGTTTCCTCTTTTTTTGTATCTATGGGTACTCGATATGTCTTTATTAGATAGCCATGTATTGCAGCAATTTGAAAGTCTTAGTGACAAGATAGATCTCTCTTTTCTTACTGTGTCAGAGAACGCTGATTTAAAAGCCGCATTAGGATTAAGTGATTTTATTAGCGACGCGCTATTAACGCAACCGGCGTTATTAACTGAACTTATTGCCTCTGGCTTACTGGAATCAGAGCAACGTTGTGCACTGATTCAGAAGGAATTGCAGGATGTATTAGTGGCTACTACGGATGAAATATCCTTGCATAAAGTGTTACGCCAGTTTCGCCGTAAACAGATGTTGGTTATCGCTTGGCGAGAGTTGCTTGGCAAGGCCAGTTTAGCAGAAAGCTTTATGCATCTCACCTATTTGGCGGATCTGCTGATTGAGCAAAGTCTCAACTGGTTATATAAAAAGCAGTGCGGTGAACAAGGCACGCCTAGAAACGCAGAGGGGGTACGGCAGTCTCTGTATATTTTTGCCATGGGGAAACTCGGTGGGGGGGAATTAAACTTCTCTTCTGATATTGATCTTATTTTCACTTATCCTGAGCGTGGGGCAACTGAGGGCGGGCGGCGCTGCGTTGATAATCAGACCTTTTTTATCAAGCTTGGGCAACGTCTTATTGCTGCTTTACACCCGATGACGGTAGATGGGTTTGTTTACCGTGTTGATATGCGCTTGCGTCCTTTTGGAGAATCGGGCCCCTTAGTCAGCAGTTTTGCTTCGATAGAAGATTATTACCAGTGGCATGGTCGTGAATGGGAGCGTTATGCAATGGTCAAAGCCCGTGTGATTGGTGAACAGGGGAAGTATAAAACAGAACTTGAATCTATGTTAAAGCCATTTGTATATCGACGCTATATCGATTACAGCGCGATTGAATCGTTGCGTAAAATGAAGGCGATGATCAGCGCAGAGGTGAGGCGCAGCGGACTGAAAGATAATATTAAACTCGGTACAGGTGGAATTCGTGAAATAGAGTTTGTGGCGCAAGCATTTCAACTTATTCGTGGTGGGCGAGCGATAGATCTGCAGTGCAAAGGTCTACAGGAAACCTTAAAGGTACTTGGTGAAATAGAGGAATTACCTGCTGAGAGGGTAGTGCGCTTACTGGATTGTTATGTTTTTTTGCGTAAGGTTGAAAATATTTTACAGGAAATCGGTGATAAGCAAACACAAACGCTGCCTGCAAATGAACTGGATCGGTTACGCTTAATTTACGTAATGGGATTTGCCAATTGGTGCGATTTTTATCAGCAGTTACAGCAGGTAATGATAAACGTGCATGATGAGTTTAACTGGGTGGTTACTGATACCTCGGAGGACGATACAGCGGTCGATCATTCTTTATGTGAAATTTGGGCTCTTAACCTTACCCAGCAAGAGATGCTGACATTATTACAAAAAAATGGAGTAGAGCCGCAATCGGCCAATGGTTTGACGTTAGCATTATTAAGCTTTAAAGATGATCTCAGCAAAAAACCGATCGGTCCCCGTGGTCAAGAAACACTTGAAAAACTATTACCAAAAATTGTAGATAAGGTCGTGACCTATAGCGATCCTGTTGCGCTGATCAAACGCATCTGTACTCTGTTATTAAAAATCATGAGCCGCACCGCTTACTTAGAGTTATTAAATGAGAATATGGGTGCCTTAAATCAATTACTTAAATTGTGTAGTGCGAGCCAGCGCTTAAGTCATCAACTTGCTCGTCATCCTATTTTATTGGATGAATTACTGGATCCTCAACACCTATACAACCCAACTGAATTAGGTAATTATAAACGTGATTTACAGCAATTTATGTTACGCATTCCAGAGGAGGATATGGAGCAGCAGATGGAGGCCTTACGCCAGTTTAAACAGATTCAATTGTTGTATATAACGGCCGCGGACATTGCCGGTGCAATCGAACTTCCAAGGGTAAGTGATCACCTTACTTTTTTAAGCGAAGCATTACTGGATTATGTCGTGCAGTTAGCATGGAAGCAATTGATTGAAAAGTTTGGCTTACCCAGTAATGTAATTGGTAGTGAACGCAAAGGTTTTGCCGTGATAGGTTACGGGAAAATGGGTGGTTTTGAGCTGGGTTATGGATCTGATTTAGATCTGGTTTTTTTACATGATAGTGACATTAGTGGACAGACAAATGGACCGCGGGAGATCGATAATCAGCTTTTTTATTTGCGCCTTGCGCAACGTATTATCCATCTCTTTAGCGCACAAACTAATGCGGGCATATTGTATGAGATTGATATGCGCTTACGCCCATCGGGGGATTCGGGTTTATTAGTTTTGGGTATGGAAGGATATAAAAAATATTTAGAAAATGACGCTTGGACATGGGAGCATCAAGCATTGGTTCGCTCACGAGCTGTGTTTGCCGATTCAGACATGTTAGATGAATTTAACCAAGTTCGCCAGACGGTGTTAGCGCTGCCACGGCAAAGTCAACAGTTGGCAACCGATGTGAGTGATATGCGTCGAAAAATGCGTGACCATCTTATCCGTGCGAAGAAAGGCGAGTTTGATCTAAAACAATCACCCGGTGGGATGGTCGATATTGAATTTATAGCGCAATACCTGGTACTTGCGAATGCCTACCAAGCAGAAAATGAATTGTGTAAATGGTCTGATAATTTGCGTATTTTTGAAACCTGTAAAGAGATCGGTTTATTAACAGCAGGGGAAGAAAAGTCTTTGTGTGATGCCTATTGTCATATTCGCGATGCAGCGCATCGTCTGACGCTCAATAAACAACGCCGGATTGTCAGCGATCAGCGTTTTATCGAGGAGCGTCAAGCCGTGCTCGACATCTGGGAACATTTATTAGATTAACCTCAACCGAGCATGATACGTGCGCACTACGTTTACTCAATATCGTAAATAATATTGAACACCATGCTATGTTGTTAGACTGAGACCGCGTGTATTTAGCCAAAGAACACGCTGTCAATTTTGTGCCTAATAAAAGGTCTTTTCACCCTCTGGGCGTGTTTTAAAACGTCGATGCATCCACATATACTGATCATCACATTCGAGTACCATTTTTTCTATCTGCTGATTAGTGACATGTGTATCTGCTTGCAGATCTTTTGTTGGGAAATTATCCAAGGCTTTATAGAAAACTAATTCATAACCAAGTTCACCCGGTAGTCGTTTTAAAAAAACCGGAATAACGCAGCTGTTTTTAACGCGCGCCAAGGTACTGGTGCCGGCGACAGTATTGCTGTTTTCCACCTCAAAGAAAGGAGCAAAGACGCTGCTTTTATGCGCGCCATAATCGTGATCGGGGGCATACCATAGCGCCTCTCCTTTTTTTAGCACACGTAACATCGCTTTAAGATCGCGGCGATCCAGCATTGCATTATGTTCTCGCATGCGGCCCCAATAAAACCAGTAGTCCAAGACTGCATTGGAATGTGCACGGTAAACAGCAGAGCAAGGCTGGATTAAACCTAAGGCACGCGCCCCCATCTCTAATGTCAAAAAGTGCGCGCCCATAAAAAGAATGCCTTTACCTTGATCTTTGGCCTGCTGAAGATGTTCTCGACCGCTAATCTTTAATAAACCACGTATACGCCAGCTGGGCCAGAACCATGCCATCCCCATTTCAAATAAAGCAATTCCGCTGTTTTCAAAATTTAAGCGTACTTTTTCCTCGACCTCTATTTTCGATAACGCGGGGAAACATAATTCAATATTACGTCGTGCAATATGACGTCTCGATTTGACAACGTAATAAGAGAGCCGACCAAGTTGCTTGCCGATAAACAGTAAAAGGCCATAAGGGAGTAGAGAGGAGATAAATAACGCGAGTATCCCCGACCAAGCAAGCCAGTACTTTGGGTGACAGAAGCCGATTTCTAGTTTGTATTGTTTCATAAATGCTCAACCTGTACTGAAGAAGAAAATATTCTACCGAATTATCTGATAAATACCTATTTTGTCTGAGTTTCTTTTATTTGCTTTACAGTGAAAATTTATTAAGGTCTCTCGCCTGCGGATAATCTGAGTTTATTGACACGCCTTTGAGCATGCGCTTGCAACTGCGTCAGCGAGACCTTAATGCTTGATTGCGGTGCAAGTAGAAAATAGTGCACTGGCATTTTATAGCGACTTAACTTCTTCTGTAAGTAATGGTTTAGCTCTTCTGTGTTAGGAGTATGCTCCCAGTCAATAAAAGCCACCGGCCGTTTGCCAAAATAGGGATCGTCAACGGCGACTATATAAGCCTGCTTTACTGCCGCAAAGGTTAACAGTAGGCGCTCAATCTCTTCGGGTTGGATATTCTCACCGCCAGAGATAAACAGACGATCCTTCCTACCCATTATTTGTACTATATTGGCCGTGTTTTTACCAAGATCATTACTAGCAAACCACGCCTCTTGTGGCAGTAAACTTGTCGTTACTGCATCTTTGAAGTAACCTGCAAAACGTGTTTTACCGCGTAGTAAAATTTCATTTTCGACTATTTTTAGCTCTCTGTATTTTAAAATAACGAGCGACTGGCTGTTACTTGAGGTGGCGACCTGCGAACTCATTTCAGTTAAACCATAACTTAAATGATAATTGAAACCGCGCCGTGCCGTTTCGGCTAATTGCCGATTAGGAAAAGCACTGCCTCCCAGCAGGAGGTGCTTAATCGGCAAATTACATTGTTTAAATTCGGACTTTGCTAATAAACGGTAAAGTTGCGTACAAACTAATGACAGGTGGGTGATTTGTTGTTCTTCAAGCAGCGCAATCGTTAATTTTTGTTCGCTGAGTATAAGGGTTGCACCGGCGAGTATTGTTCTCATCACTGTGGCATAACCACTAATATGAAAAAGTGGTAAGGAGAGTAAGTTTTTATCGCCAGCTTGTAAGGGAATAAATTCCTGTGCGCCTAATGCACTGTAAAAATGGTTACTAAAGTGATGCATCACGGCCTTGGGTTGACCACTGCTGCCGGAGGTGAAAATGATATCAATCACTTGCAATGGATCGATCTTTAGCTCAGGCAGCGTGGCCTCAGACTCACTGCGAAGGGTAAAGTCTAAGGATAAACTGGGTAATGCCAATACGGCTTCGGTTTGCGCTAAATAGAGAAAGGGCGTATTGAGTATGGCCAGACGAGATTGTATTTCTGGATGACTAAAGCGCGGATTTATCGGACAGAAAATAAGACCATAACGCACACAGGTGAGTTGCAGCAAAATCAGATTAATTGAATTTGCAGCGATACAGGCTAAGCGATCACCTGTGGTCATTCCCTGCTCAATAAGCTGTTTGCCTAATAGATCGATATGCCGATCAAGTTGTTTAAAAGTAAGGCGCAATTGATCTGACTTTATTGCTGTCTGCTGCGGCTGTCTACGCGCTTGAAAACGTAGCGGACACTCATTTATTTGTTCCATAAACACTCTAAAGTCTGTAAGTCTTGTTCAATATGTCGTGGATCTGTTAATAAACCGGACTGGAAGTATTTTACGGTATCAAGTCCTAGTGAGATAGCGCATCTGCCTTTATATGAATCAGCTAATACATTTAACTGTAATAAGCCGACAATAGATTCAAAAGAGGAACTGATACTGACCGCTAATGTTTGCTGCTGGGCAATATTAATATAGTGCTCTAATCGCGTTAATGAGCCTATTAAACTTGGTTTTAAAATAAGCGCTTTAATCTGCGGATGGTGCTGATAGTGAAAACTACTGGAGTGCAGCGTTTCATCAAGTGCGAGGCCGATTTGATACTGTTTCGCTAAGAGCAGATTATCTGTAAAACTTGCCGTTGGCTCTTCTATGTAGTCGAGTTGCTGGGTATTAATATTGGCGAAAAAGTGGCTCGCCTGTTTGCTGTGCCAAGCTTGATTTGCATCGCAGCGAATGATTAAAAGAGAATTGAGAGAGGTTAGCTGATTAAATAATGCAATGTCTTGTTGAACCCTTTGCCGCCCAACTTTAAGCTTAATGATGGTGGGCATTGCTAACGCCTGATAGTGTTTTATAACCGACTGATTATCACCTTGCAGCAGGGGAATAACATGCTCGTTGCCAAGTTGTTTAGCGAACGGCGCATAACGTAATGCACTCTCAACAGCAAACCGCACACTTGGGTAGAGGTTATCGGATAAAGGTCGATTTCCAATCCCGCTGTTTAACAGGGCCAAAATCTGTTCTTGTGCTTGCTGCAACGTCTCCACGCTAAAACCGGGTAATGGGGCTATCTCCCCGAAACTGCTATGGCCCTGATTATTTTGCAGCTGTAAAATTAAGCCGTTACGGACAGTGAGTCTTTGCCCGTTAAAATTAAGCGGGCAGCGAAAAGGTATCTGATAAGCAAATAGCTTAGCGTGTTTAGTTTGCAAAAGAGCCTGCATCAGTTTGCTAGTTACTCGCGGTATTGCAGTGCAACACGCGCGGTTAACTTGGTCAGTAACTCATAAGCAATGGTACCAATATGATTGGCAACTTGTGTCGCCGCTAATCCCTCTCCCCATAATGTGACATCGCTGCCGACTTGATCAGTACTATTTGCGCCTAAATCAACGGTTAACATATCCATTGAGACGCGGCCAACAATCGGCACTAATCGGCCATTCACTAGAACAGGCGTGCCTTCTGGCGCCATACGCGGATAACCATCTCCATAACCGACGGCCACAACGCCTAATTTTGTATCCTGTTTTGCTGTCCAATTCGCACCATAACCGACACTTTCGCCCGCTTTATGATCGCGCACGGCAATCAAACGTGATTTTAATGTCATCACTGGCTTTAGTTGAAAGTCGCTGGCATCTTTATCGGCAAATGGGGAAACCCCATATAGGGCAATGCCAGGGCGAATAATATCGTAATGAGCTTGTGGCCATGCCAGTATGGCAGCCGAGCTGGCTAATGAATTTAATCCGCTGTCATCTTTAATATGCTCTTTAAATAAATTAATTTGTGCATTGGTGCTCGGGTTGTCGAGTTCGTCAGCGCAGCTAAAGTGGGTGATCAAATGAATTGGTTTTTGCACATTTTTACTGTTTTTTAGCTGTAAATAAACATCATCAAATCGTTCTGGATGAAAACCCAAACGATGCATGCCGGTATCAAGTTTTAACCAAATTTGCACGGGCTTGCTCAACTGCGCTTTTAATATTGCGTTAACCTGCTGCTCAGAGTGCACCACAGATTGTAAGTCTTGATCCACTAAGGTGATGAGGTCGTGGTCGTTGAAAAACCCCTCTAAGAGCACGATAGGCTTGCTGATGCCTGCATCACGTAGTAGTAAGGCCTCGTTCAGACGCGCCACACCGAAAGCATGCGCATCGGTTAATGTCTCCGCCACTTTGACCATACCATGGCCATAAGCATTGGCTTTCACTACGGCGAGTATTTTGCTTGGCGCAGCACTTTGCTGCAAAATAGCGAAGTTTTGTTGTAATGCATTTAAGTCGATAACTGCGTATGTTATATCCATTAAAAAAATCTACTTCTTATGGTTATCAAAAGGTTAGTCATCACTATGGTATGCGGCACCGGTATAATCATCAAATCGAGAATAACGTCCTTGGAAAGTCAGGCGTACTTTGCCGATTGGGCCGTTACGTTGTTTACCGATAATGATTTCAGCAATGCCTTTATCGTTACTATCTTCGTGATAAACCTCGTCCCTATAAATAAACATAATCAAGTCGGCATCTTGCTCAATCGCACCTGATTCACGTAAATCTGAGTTAATTGGTCGTTTATCAGCACGTTGCTCAAGGCCTCGGTTTAACTGTGAAAGGGCAATAACGGGGCAACGCAATTCTTTTGCTAAGGCTTTTAGTGAACGTGATATTTCGGATATTTCTAAGGTACGATTTTCACTTAAAGAGGGCACGCGCATCAGTTGCAGGTAATCGACCATAATCATACTGATGCCACCATGATCGCGTGCAATACGGCGTGCGCGGGCACGCAATTCAGTGGGTGTCAGGCCTGAACTGTCATCAATAAACATATTACCTTGATTGAGCAAAATCGACATCGTCGAAGAAAGGGATGCCCAATCGTTCTCATCAAGCTGACCGGTACGAATTTTACCCTGATCGATACGTCCCAGGGAGGCCAACATACGGTTCATAATTTGTTCGGCAGGCATTTCTAGTGAAAAGATAACTGTCGGTTTATCTGCATTCAGCGCAGCATGCTCTGCCAAGTTCATGGCAAAGGTTGTTTTCCCCATAGAGGGGCGGGCAGCCACAATAATCAGATCACCCGGCTGGAATCCGGTGGTCATCTGATCTAAGTCATTATAACCTGATGATAAACCAGTCACACCATCACGAGGGTTTTTACAAAGATCATCAATTTTAGCGACGGTCGCTTTGAGAATATCTTTAATTGCTTGCGGACCTTCGTTTTTATTACTGCGCGCTTCAGCTATCTGGAAGACTTTGGTTTCTGCAAAATCAAGTAGTTCAGCACTATCTCGCCCTTCTGTTTCATATCCCGCTTCGGCAATTTCGTTAGCGACCGCAATTAACTCGCGAACAACGGCGCGTTCACGCACAATATCGGAGTAATTATTGATATTAGCGGCACTGGGGGTATTTTGCAGTAGCTCGGCAAGATAGGCTATTCCGCCAATTCCTTCCAGCTCCTGCTTATTTTCGAGGTGCTCTGAAAGGGTCACTAAATCAACAGGGATGTTTTCACTGCTAAGCAGTTCGATCGTGGAGAATATTTGTCGATGTGCGCGATGATAAAAATCACGGTCTACAACACGTTCAGCGACATCATTCCATGCGTCATTATTTAATAATAATCCCCCGATAACCGCTTGTTCCGCTTCAAAAGAGTGCGGTACGGTTTTAATCGAGGCAGTTGTTTTCTTTTTTGCTGCTGAATAGGGTGGTTTATCTGCCATTTTGAAATCCCAAATCTGTTAATGGTGTTTATAAAAAAAGGATTTCAATCCAGATATACGCGCTTAAAATCAGGGCTATCAGTACGGCAGCGGATCCCATATCTTTGGCTCGACCGGCTAATTCATGATGCTCACTGCCAATTCTGTCAACTACCGCTTCAATCGCGGAGTTAATGATTTCGATAATGAGTACCAGACACAGAGACGATATCATCAAAATTCGTTCGATTTGAGAGACATCTAAATAACAGGCAAGAGGGATGAAAATCACTGCTAATAATAATTCTTGGCGAAATGCAGCTTCATATTTAAAGGCACTTCGTAAACCTTGCATCGAATAACCTGTGGCAAGAATAATGCGTTTTAATCCGGTGTTTTTTTCCATGAAAGGGTAAACCTGTAGGTAGTTTTGCTCAGTTGCTTACTTTAACAAAATGCGGGGGTAAGATCACTTGCTGTTTCAGCCCGTCATCCACTTTTTTTGATAAATTGGCTGATTGCATCATAAGCACTTTATGACGTTAAAATGGAATGCCTTTATTTTGCGCTACTTGTTGAATCGTTATTGTGCCAGTAAAAGCATTTTTTCCTGTTTAATAAATACCCTGCCTTTTTCTTCGTGCCTTTGTGGTTATTGCTTTTGAATTTGCCAACGACCAACAAGCCCGCTTTACAGGGATTATAATGTGCTTGCCAAAATTGAAACGGTGCGTGGGACTGTTGACTTGATTAACAGCAGATTATGTTACGATGTAAATTGAAGGCGTGGGCTCTTGATCCTTGTATAACGTAACGTTCAAATTGGATCCATGATATTTTATTATTCTTTATTTTTGTGGGATTTTTGTGATGCAACCTTATGCAATTTTGTTGGCTGATCTATCTTTTCAAGAAGAGATTAAAAAAAGTCGTTTTATTACCTATTTAACGCATATTGAAGGTAAGCAGCAGGCTCTGGATTATCTGCAATCAATTAAAACACGACATAAAGATGCGCGCCATCATTGTTGGGCTTATATCGCAGCAAGCCCCCAAGACTCAGTGAAAATGGGGTGCAGTGATGATGGCGAGCCAAGAGGAACGGCGGGAAGACCGATGCTGAATATTCTCCAAGGTACGCGTGTAGGAGAAATAATGGCGGTCGTGGTGCGCTACTCCGGCGGCATAAAGCTAGGAACAGGTGGCTTAGTGCGTGCTTACTCTAATGGCATACAGCAGCTGATTTCGCAGATGCAAACAACGGAAAAATGTTTTTATCAACAATACCAATTACATTGTGATTATGGTCAAATGGCGGTGTTGGAAAACTTGTTGGCGATGAGCTCTGGACGTATTCTGCAGGCCAGCTATTTGCAGTCTGTCGATGTTGTTATTGAAGTTGATCTGCGCAGTTGTGTTTCCTTTTTAGGGCAGCTCGAGGCATTGACACAAGGCAAGTTAGTGGCGCAAGAAATAGATATTAATTGATTAACTTAACTGCTTTTGTTCGCTGCATATGGTGGCTCGCTTCGCACTTTTTACTTTATTTTTGACTGTTTTAGGAAAATGTTAAATGACAATTAAGACCTTAATTTTGTATTCTTCGGTTGATGGACAAACACTCAAAATAATTAAGCGAATGAGCGCATCGATAGCAGGAGAGTGCTGCCTATTTGATCTTGATGCGCATCCCGAAATCGATTTTAGTGAATATGATAAAGTCTTAATTGGTGCTTCAATTCGCTACGGCAAGCTGCGTAAAAATTTACTGCACTTTGTTAATACGCATAAAGCGCAACTCGATTTGCTGCCCAATGCTTTCTTTTTAGTTTGTTTAACGGCACGTAAACCAGAAAAAGCCAACCCAGCCAATAACAGTTACATGGCTAAATTTGATCAGTTATCTTCATGGCAGCCGCGTTTAAAAGGGGTGTTTGCTGGTGCGTTACTTTATTCTCGTTATAACTGGTGGCAGACCCTTATTATCCAACTGATTATGAAAATAACCGGGGGGAGTACAGATACAAGCGTAGATATCGAGTTAACTGATTGGTCAAAAGTCGATCTCTTTAGCAAAAACTTCTCCGCTTTATAATTTTCATCCATAGCGCAGCAAGCTGCCATGGCGATTTTGCACCTTGATGTCTGATGGTTATATTAGCGCTTGTTGCTGCGGCATCTTGATGAGGATGGGGATATTAAGCTGATTTTTTTACCCGTCTGATTTACAATACACACTTTAAAATCTTGGTATTAATCTAGGCTAACGTATGTTGAATCAACAATCTTGCCCCAGCGCGCAGCAGCTTTTGCTTGATGTGTTTGGATACAACACATTTAGAGAGGGGCAGGAGCCGATAATTAACCATCTCTGTGCGGGGGGGGATGCTTTAGTAGTGATGCCAACGGGGGGGGGGAAAAGCCTCTGTTTTCAAATTCCCGCCTTAGTTCGCCCCGGGATTTGCTTTGTTATCTCGCCACTTATCTCTTTAATGAAAGACCAAGTGGATACGTTGCAAGCTTGCGGTGTTGCCGCTGCTTATCTTAACTCCAGCCTTTCTTATGCGCAGCAAAATCAAATTCTTAACGAAATGCATACTGGGCAATTAAAAATTGTCTATATCGCACCAGAGAGATTACTGCGCGCCGACTTTATGCAACGTCTAGAAAACCTACCGATTAATCTTTTTGCAATTGATGAAGCACACTGTATCTCTCAGTGGGGGCATGATTTTCGCCCTGAATATGCGTTACTTGGACAATTAAAGCAGCGTTTTCCTGATATTCCGTTGGTGGCGTTAACCGCAACAGCAGATCATGCTACCCAACGCGATATTCTGGCGCGTTTACAGTTTAACGATCCGCTGGTGGCGATTCATAGTTTTGATCGGCCCAATATTGAATACTTACTGATTGAAAAATATCGTCCTTTAGCGCAATTGTTTCATTATTTAGATGAGCATAAAAATGAAAGTGGCATCATTTATTGTACCAGCCGTCGTCGCACTGAAGAGTTAAGTCAGAAATTGATTGCTAAAGGACTAAAAGCACGCTGTTACCACGCCGGTTTAGCGATTGAAATGCGCCAAAGTGTACAAGATCTGTTTATTAAAGATGAAGTCGATATCGTTGTCGCGACAGTGGCATTTGGTATGGGTATTGATAAACCCAATGTACGTTTTGTGGTGCATTATGAGATCCCTAAAAATATAGAATCCTATTATCAAGAGACTGGGCGTGCGGGCCGAGACGGCTTGCCAGCACAAGCGATGCTCTTTTATGATCCTGCTGATCCTGCGAAAATCCGTGGTCTACTGGAAAAAAATGAAAACAAGGAGCAACTTCGTATTGAGTTACACAAGCTTAATACGATGGTGGCTTTTGCCGAAGCACAAACTTGTCGCCGTCAGGTATTGCTTAATTACTTTGGTGAATACAGCCATAAAGCCTGCGGTAACTGCGATATTTGCTTAGATCCACCAAAAAGTTATGACGCGACAGAGGATGCGCAAAAAATTCTATCTTGTGTTTACCGTACGGGTCAGCAATTTGGTATTGGCCATGTTGTGGAGGTTTTAAAAGGAGCACAAACGGCCCGTATTAAAAGTTTAGGGCATGACAAATTGTCAACGTTTGCCATTGGTCAAGCGCAAGCAGTGGAACACTGGTTAAGTATCGTTAGGCAGTTAATCCATTGCGGTTTATTGATGCAAAACTTAACTCGAGGTTCCGCGCTGCAATTAACGCAAGCCTCACGACCTATTTTACGCTCTGAACAGGCTTTGTATTTAGCGGTACCGCGTTTGAAAATGGTAAAAGTTAAAAAGAAACGGACGTTATTGAGCAGCACTGATAATAAGCTGTTTGCACGGTTACGGCAGTTACGTAAGCAGATTGCTGATCGTGAAAATTTGCCGCCTTATATTATTTTTAGTGATGTGTCGCTCTCTGAAATGAGTGAAATTGTTCCCCTTAGCCGCGCTGAATTTTTAAATATAAGCGGTGTTGGGCAAATTAAACTTGATAAATATGGCGCTGAATTTTTGGCTATTATCAATGAATATGCACAATCACTATAAAGAAAACGCTGTTAATCGTTTCATTTTAGATGAAGTAGAGCGTCATAAACCAAATTAACTTGGCGTGGTGGTGAGGTCTGGTAACTTTACCTATCACTACTTATCTAAAAGTTACCATCTTCGCTTAAAATTATTTTTTAATGGAGTCTAAATACTTGTAGTCGTGTTAATGCGCATTTTAATATTTGCGGCGTTAGTTTTTCTTGCAGTTCGGGAAGATCATAGGTTTTGAATATTTCCCCTAAAAAAACACAAAGATAAGTTAGAGGTGTCTGATCAAAAAGTGTTGGATTATTTAAATAATCATGCCCTTTTTCGCGCATCCAACGTTTATTATTCTGCTTGGACATGAAATTGAGTTCATGACAGGCCTTTTTTAGGCTGCTTAACAGTTGTGGGTAATTCAATGTGTCCTTATCAAACTCCAAACGATAAATCGCAATTGAGTCAATCGCGGCTTGGCTTGGCAAGCTATTAAGTTCATGTATATCTGACATTTTCATCCTCCCTTGTCTAAATAAATATAAATTTAAATAAATAAAAATGCGATGCGCTTCAGTTTCGTATCAGTTATTTTTCATTGCCTTATTTTTTCTGTGCCACAATTAGATTGTTATTTTACAATTATCAAGAGACTCCTAGTGAAGAATTTCCCCCCGTTTTTGTGTGGAAGTTATTTTGTAGATAAAGTGTAGTAGTTGAATTTTTTTTATTCTTGCTGTTTTTGTGATAATTAAAAAAATGACAGATAATTTGTTATCGATCAATTTTTCATCGTTCGTTTATACAAATTTGTCTACTTGGCTGTCTCTGACACTTTACTGGTAGGATCTCCCTCTAAGGATCTGCGATGCTATTAACACATATAGAAGTAGTCGGATTTCGTGGAATTAATCGTCTGTCGATAGATGTAAAAGCGCTAAGTGCTTTTCTTGGAGAAAATAGCTGGGGCAAGTCGAGCCTTTTTGATGCGCTATCGCTTTTTTTCTCTGGTACACATAAAACCTATAAATTTAAAGGTAGTGATTTTCACCAGCCTCCCAATCTGGAAATTAGCAGTAATAAACTAATTCATCTTGTTTTTACTTTTAAAGAGCAGTGGAGAGATGAATCCCAAGAACGACAATACAAAAGTATCGCCGCAATTTGGAATGCACCGAAGCATAATGTTCGTTATATTTATCTGCAAATTGATGGTGAGCGGAATGCTGAAAATATTACAACGCGGCGCTTTTTTCTCGATAATAAAGGTAATGAAAAATTATTTAGCAAAGATAGCTTAGCTAATTTGCTTAATGAATTTATCTCTTTTGTACCTGTTTTACGCATGGGTAGTGATATAACTCGAATAGATGAAGTTGCATTGGCTGAATCATATAGTAGGCGTGAACATTGCGAAGCAAGAATAAAACGAATTTTTAAACACTTACTTAGTTCTTCACAGCAGTTATCTGAATATGAAATGGGTAGGGGGTATGAAGCCTTAACTTACCTTTTTGATCATTACCTGTTTAAACGTTATGGCAACGTTAACGACAGTCGTGTTGATTTTGAACATGATATTCACTCGCCATGCCCATTTTCCTTTCAGGGGTTAACCCGATTCAATGATCTATTGAAAACCGGGCATAAAAGGGATCGGGCAATGTTATTATTAATGTTTGGGGAGTTTTTAGAAGCGCGTGGCGAGCATCTGTTACGCCGAGGTGCTAGCCCTATATTATTGTTGGAGGAACCTGAAAATAATTTACATCCGGTTAATTTAGCTATTACCTGGCGGTTCTTTTCATTACTGCCCATGCAAAAACTGATCAGCACCAACTCAAGCCAGCTACTCTCTTTCTTCCCTTTAAGTAGAATTCAGCGCCTAGTGCGTCATGCTGATTTAATTAAAAGCTATTCATTAAATGCGCAACGTTTTTCTGGCAATGATTTACGCAGAATAGCTTTCCATATACGTATGAATCGTCCACAGAGCCTTTTTGCTCGTTCATGGCTGTTAGTCGAGGGGGAAACAGAGACTTGGCTTTTGTCTGAGCTTGCGCGTTTATGCGGCTACTCATTTTTAGTAGAAGGGGTGCAGATTATTGAATTTGCACAATGTGGACTAGATCCATTAATTAAGCTTGCACAAGATCTCCATATTGAGTGGCATGTATTAACCGATGGAGATATGGCCGGGAAAAAATATGCACAGCGAGTTGAGGATGTCTTGTTAGATAAAGATTTTCTCGCTAATCGTCTCTCTGTGATACCGGCATTAGATATTGAACATCTATTTTTTGAACATGGATTTGCAGGGGTATATCTTGAGGCGGCACATTATACGGAAAAAGATTTACTGCGGCTGACGGTCAATAAAGTTATTGAAAAAGCTGTTCATAAATATTCAAAACCGGAGTTAGGTCTAGCTATCGCCAGTGCAGTCGAAGAGCGCGGAGCGGATTCTATTCCACCTGTACTGAAAAGATTATTTGCACGCTTAGTGGGGCTGTCAAGAACGCAATCGGGATAACCCTCAGTTATACCAATGCTAACAATTATTTATTTAGCTAGTAACATTGGTGTGACGCTGCAGAAGGGGTTATGGCGTGATTTTGTATTCTAATCGATGGATTTGACCAATCAGGGTTAGCTTATCTGTATTGACTAATAACTCAGACCAGTTCCCTAACACTGTTGATACAATCATCTCAATCTCATTTCCCTGGCCTGTACACATTTTCCGTGTACTGGCTATCTTATCTATTTTAAATTTGTTATTTTGCAGTTTAATTGCTCCAAAAAAGTGATTACAACCTAGGGTACCAGTTGCTTTGGCCCCCGCTGAAATTGTCAACTTACTGCGAATATTGGCTGGGATCAGCTGTTTATCAACACTCACCAATATCCATTGTTGCTGAATTTGCGAGAGTTCAACTGCTTTGTTTTCAATTTTGCTGTTTTGTATCATATCAGCGCTACAAGCGCCTAAAGACAGTGCGCTGAAAATGAGTAGTATTGGCTTAATAAATTTCATTTATTGTTCTTCCCTCATAACTTTTTTCTTATTACTACGTTTGACGCTCTTCACATTTGCTAATTTTTTAATCTGGCGCATCACTCTGGATAAGTGTATTCGGTTTATAACGGTTAAGGTTAAATTGATGGCGTAAATATGGTTAGGTAATTCTGTGGTTTGCAAATCCATCACATTAGCATTGCTTTTACTAATAATATTGAACAGTTTGGCGAGTCCGGCCTTATGGTTAATCATCGTAATATTGAGATCGCTTGAATATTCATACTGATTCATAAAATTCATATCCCACTCAACGGGGATATATTTATCAAGTTCATTTTCATAACCACTGACATTATGGCATTGCTTAGTATGTACGACTAATCCTCTACCTGGGCTGGTATGGGCAACAATGGCATCACCCGGTAATGGTTTACAGCAGTTGGCATAGGAGAGCATCATATCCTCGGCGCCTTTAATGGCACTTTGGCGTTTGGTCTGCTTTAGTTCTGATTCAGTAAGTTCGTTGGCATTGCCGCGTAAACGACGAGCAATAATAATACTCAATAATTTGCCGCTGCCAATTTCATGCAATAAACTATTGAAATCCTTAAGGTGATGATCTGCAATTACCTTATCAATATTATCTTGTTTAATATCGGTTAAATTGGTTTGATTCAATGCGAGTTTTAATAACCGCCGTCCTTCTGGAATGGTAAACTCTTTAGGCTGTTGTTTGAGATACTGGCGGATACTATTTCGCGCCCGATGAGTGGCGACAAAATTTAACCAATCAGCTCGCGGATGAGGTTCCTCGGAGGTGATGATATTAATGGTTTGGCCGCTTTCAAGTTTATCGCTGAGTAATGCGAATTCTTTATCCACTGTAGCGCTAATGCAGCGATGGCCTATCTTGGTGTGTAGGGCATAGGCAAAATCAACGGGGGTTGCATGAGCGGGTAATACAATGACTTTACCTTGTGGGGTTAATACATGAATTTCATTATTACCTAGCTCTTTTTTTATATTTTCTAGCATTAATAAAGAGTTACTTGGGCTTGCCTCTTGATCAGAAAGGCCTTGGAACCAGTTTCTCGTTTGTAGTTGTGCGGTAATGTTAGAATTCCCTCTACCTTCTTTATAACTCCAGTGTGCCGCAATTCCCTGTTTAGCGACGACATCCATATCTTCAGTACGGATCTGAATTTCGACATTCACACCATGTTGGGTGATTAAAGTCGTATGTAATGATTGGTAACTATTGGATTTAGGGATGGCAATATAATCTTTAAAGTACTCAAGTTTAGGCTGATAGAGGTGGTGCACCTGCCCTAATACGCGATAACAGGTGTCGAGATCTTTCACTATGACACGAAAGGCGTACACGTCCATCACATCGTGGAACTGGCAACCTTTTTTGCGCATTTTTTGGTATAAACTGTAAAGATGTTTTTCGCGTCCGAGCACTTCCGCTTCAATACCGATGCTTTCTAATTTTGTGGATATTTCATCACAAATACTCTGAATGAAATCTTTTCGGTTACCGCGTGCTTTTCTAATCGCTTCCTCTAAGACACTAAAACGGGCGGGACTTTGTGCCTTGAAGGCAAGCTTTTCTAATTCGTTTTTAAGATGATGGAGACCCAATCTATCTGCAATAGGGGTGAATATTTCAAAGGTTTCACGCGCAATACGCTGGCGTTTATCGAGTCTCAACGAGCCTATCGTGCGCATATTGTGTACACGATCAGCGAGTTTAATGAGCATGACGCGAAAATCTTTAGACATCGCAATGAGCATTTTCCGGATATTTTCTGCTTGGGCCAGCTCTCTATTTTCAAAATTAACTTTATCTAATTTAGTGACGCCCTCTACTAAATCTGCAACACAGGGATTAAAAGCATCGGCGAGTTCTTGATAGGTTATTTCTGTATCTTCAAGCACATCATGCAGTAACGCAGCCGCAATTGCTTCATGATCAAGTCGCATTTCTGCCAAAATCTCAGCAACGGCAACTGGGTGGGTAATATAAGCTTCGCCACTGGCGCGTGCAATACCATGGTGGGCGTTATAAGCAAACTCATAGGCACGTTCAATAAACCCACATTGTTCAGCAGGAAGGTAAGATTGAATGGCATCTTTAAGAGCTTGAAATATTAACATTTTCTACCTTTATAATGGTTACTAGGGGCTGTTGATCTTTGTTTGAATTTTGTGCAAAAAAGTGGAAGGTAATCTCGTATAATTCACTTCGCCAAAAACAAATACAACGAGATTACCATGCCCCGATTAATGCTCACTGATGAACTGTG
>NZ_JAHNZV010000004.1 GCF_022267535.1 Psychromonas antarctica | reverse complement strand
GCAGTTGTGTAACTGAATGAGGTGACAAGATAATCAATGTACAGCTCAAATATTTGTTTATTTTTATTCATGGCTCTACTTTAGCGGTTTTCGAAATGAAAGTTTAGTGATAATGCGTAACATCAGTTAGATAATTTAAGGTTAACCATGTTTCGTTCTCTAGCCAGTCAACTTTCCTTGATAATAGGCACACTATTTCTTTTTTCCGCAATCGCGTTATTTCAATGGTACTTACACAGTAGCGAGAAATTTGCAGATGAAGTAGGGCAACGTCTACATCATCAACTTGCAGCGCATATTGTCGAAGATGATGCTAATTTAAAAAGCGGTATTATTGACAGCCGTCATTTAATGGATGCATTTCATACACAAATGCTGTTGGGCCCTGAGTGGGAATTTTACGCCTTAGATAAAAAAGGAAATATTCTTGCCTACTCGGCACCAGAGGGCGTGGTAAAACTTGATAACGTTAATTTATCCCCTATTGACGATTACTTAAATGGTCAAGCTTTACCCATATACGGTAATGACCCACGTACTCCCAATACACAGAAAATATTCTCAGTGAGTCCAATCAACACCCTATCAGGTCAGCTCGAAGGCTATCTCTATGTCATTATCGGCGGACAAAAACGTGATAGTGCCATTGCATTACTCTCTGATAGTAAAGTATTAAAAGACAGCGCATTCATATTATGTTCGGCCATTATCTTTGGTTTAATCGCCCTGTGGTTAGCCATTCATTTCATCACTAACCCGCTTAAAAAACTCAGTCAACGTAGCCTTCAATACGTACACAATGACTTCACCGATATGCCTCTGCCCCCTCATTCGTTTTTTACTAATAATGAAATCCGAGCATTAGAAGCTAGCTTTATGTCATCGGCACAACATATTAAACAGCAATTAAGCCAGATTAAAAATACCGAACAATTACGTCGAGAATTGTTATCCCATATCTCTCATGATTTTAGAACGCCGTTAACCGCATTAAATGGTTACTTAGAAACCTGGCTTATTAGTCCTGAAAATAAACGCAGTATGGAATTAATCCAACTCGCACACAAAAATGGTCTGCAAGTTAACCAGTTAGTGGAACAGCTATTTGAGTTGGCACGACTTGAAAGTGGTGATATTCAATTTATCCCAGAGCCTGTCAATGTAGTTGAACTTGCTCATGATGTAATACAACGTTTACGCTATCAAGCGGAGCAACAGGATGTGCAATTAAGTGTTAAGTTTAATCATGATAAAGGCAATATTGCCTACGCCGACATCAGCAAATTAGAGCGTATTTTAGTTAATTTAATTGACAATGCCATCCGCCATACTCAAGCAAAGGGAGAAGTAAAAGTACAAATTAACGACCATAGAAACACTGTGGAATTACAGATTATTGACAATGGCAAAGGCATACAACATGATGAGTTAGAAGCTATTTTCAAACCGAAATATCGAGCGAGTAATACGCAGGGCAATTTAACCAATGCCGGTCTTGGTTTATCCATAGTCAAACATTTATTAGCAATGCACCATAGTGATATTTCAGTCAGCAGCGAACCCGGTTTAGGCAGCCAGTTTACATTCGCTCTACCGAAAGCAGCTTCTGCTTAATTTAATTGTGAGTTGCTTGGCAAATGATACAATTAGTATTAGTAAAAACTCTTATTTATTAGATGTTTATATTAACAATTGAAATGACGTTCAGGAGAATATTATAAATGGCAAAGCAGAAGATAAGTTAGGGAAGACGCCGCCATTGCTTTTGCTTTGTTTATATTCTATTACGCTTATTGTCAGCGTAAATTGGTTATGGCAAGTTAGTTACCAAAATCTCATCGAAACCAATCAACAACAACTCTGCTTTTTGTCCCTATTTTCAAGATGCAATGCAAGGCAAGCAAGGACATTATTTTGCTCTAAGCTCTCGGTCTGGAAAACGCGGTTATTACTTCTCCTCTCCCGTCAGGCATGTGGCAGAAATTCGGGGGGGGCGTCGTTAAAATGGATCTTTCTTTAAGATAAAAAGACTATGATTGATTATGGTGCGCTTAGTTTTTTACCTAATTGAGCGATATTATTAATAACCGTCATTTGACGATTACAGAATTTATAATTGAACGTTAAACGACAGATGCAGAAAAGGAGACAAGCCGTCTCCTTTTTGATCGCTATTTAACCTCTGGTAGGGATAAGCAAATCGATACAGTGTAGTTATTTCCATGTGTTGCGGTGTTAATTCAGCGACCAATAGCCGGCTGGTTTGCCTTGAACTACACAAAAACATCAATACTGTATGGCATGATTTTTTAACTTTATAATCTAAAATAGAATTTTGCTTTCATTATCCAGAGTTATGGTTATTCAAGTAGGGATTAATCTAGGAAGAGATCTTTAATGTTTTTAAAATCACCTTTCCCTTCCGTGATTTCCTCAATTGATAGACCGGAAACTTCATGTGGGAAGACTAACCACTCTTCTGATTCATGAATATAGTAGTCAGGTACAATAGATACCGCTTTGTTTTTTGGTTTGTAATATGGCGTTGCAATGCGCACATCTGTTGGCATATTTAAACGCATTAATTCTTTTAATTTCTCAGTTAAGGCGACAACACTGCGTCCTGAATCGAATACGTCATCGACAATTAATAATCCATCATCAGCATTAGCATTTTCGATAATGTAATGTAGGCCATGTACTTTAATTGTTTTACTTTGCTTGCCAATGCCGTAATAAGAAGAGGTGCGTACTGCTATATGATCCGTTTCTACTTTTTTGTAATCAAAGTATTCTTGAACAGCGATACCAATCGGAGCGCCTCCACGCCAAATACCGACAATGAACTGTGGGCGAAAACCGCTATCGTATACTTGCGCAGCAAGACGGAATGAGTCTTCAAGTAGTTGTTGAGCGCTTATAAATACTTTGCTAGACATAATAATCTCTCTTTGTGAATTTTGCGCAGATTTTAGACTAACGAGATAAAATAACAATGTTCTAGATGCTTTTTACTGCATCTTATTTAAGAATGCCGTTAAAACTTGTTTTTCAGTGAGGTGACGAGAAGTGTAGCGCTGGTCAACAACCACTCGTTACCCTTAAACATGCTGTATTTGCACTGATAATGCTACTAGATGTGGTTATTCAACGCTCTATCTTTTTTGATTTTTATTTTTTCATTATTAAAAAGCAACAATACGTAATTGCTACTTATGCTTAGAGGGGCGTTCTTGATTGCGCAGATAATCTAATGATGACAATTTACGCTTGTGTTACGCAGTAGGTTAAATTGACAAGCGCTCTATTTTTCCTTCATATAATACGCTTACTGTAATAAGCTAGTTGTTTTCTAAGCGATCAAGGAGTAGTAAATGAGAATTGCAATTGTTGGTATTGGCGATATTGCAGAAAAAGCTTATTTACCTATTTTGACCCAGTTAGAGGAGGTTGAGTTGGTCTTTTGCACGCGTAATAAGATGACTCTACAAAGACTGGCTAAGCAGTATCATATTAAACAGGTATATCAAGATTATCGACAATTAAGTCATGTAAATGTTGATGCGGTTATGATTCACAGCAGTACGGCTTCGCACCTTGAAATAGCGTCCTTTTTTTTACAGCTCGGGGTGCCGACCTTTGTTGATAAACCCCTTGCCGATAACGCTTTTGATTGCGAAAAGATTTATGAATTGGCGCAAAAACAGCAGCAGCCTCTATATATGGGGTTTAATCGCCGTTTTATTCCATTGTATAAACGCTATTTCGGTGACCCACAATCGACACTACCTGATACTTCTTTATTGTCTTTACGCTGGGAAAAGAATAGGCACAATTTGCCGGGAGATATCCGTAAAGTTATTTTTGATGATTTCATTCACCCTTTAGATAGTGTCAATTTGTGTGCTAAAAGTAACCTTGAAGATGTCCACCTCAGTAGTCAATTCAAAGGTACTCAGTTGGCTAGGATTGATGTGCAATGGCAAGATGGGAATATGCTACTTCATGCCTCTATGAACCGTTTGCATGGCATAACCCATGAGCGAGTTTCTGTGGGTTTTGAAAACCGTGCTTATGAGTTTGATTCATTTATGACTGGAAAATGTTTGCAGGATAAGCAAACATTTCTTCTTCAACTTAAGGATTGGACGCCTATGCTCACAGCAAAAGGTTTTACTGCTATGATTGCTGATTGGATAAATGTAGTTAAATCAGGTCAAATGAAACAGTCTGTGATTGAGCGTAACCTAAGCACTCACCAATTAGCGGAGGCTGTCTGCCAAAAAGTACAAACAAAGCTGAGTGGCAGCGAACAAAAACGCCGCTATTAAACGGCGTTGCTCTTTGTCTGCGATGTTTGCTTTAACTTACTTCATTACCATTAGGATGGCCGCTAGTAAAACTTTGCAAATTATCCAGCGTGGTTTGCGCAATACTAGTCAAAGCTTCTTTAGTTAAAAATGCCTGATGACCCGTAAATATGACATTATGGCAGGCTGATAAACGGCGGAATACATCATCTCCGATAATCTCATCTGAATGGTCACCAAAAAAGAGTGAATCTTCCTCCTCATAAACATCTAAGCCTAACGCGCCGATCTTACCTTCTTTTAAGGCGCCAATCGCATCGGTGGCATTGAGCAGAGCGCCACGACTAGTATTAATTATCATTACACCATCTTTCATCTTATCAAATGATTGGCTCTTAAGTAGATGGTGATTATCGTCGGTTAGTGGACAATGCAGCGTGATAATATCACTCTGCTCAAATAACTGTTCAGCGGAAACATATTCCGCTCCCAGCTCAATAGCCTGCGCCGAAGGGTATGGGTCAAATGCCAGTAGCTTACAGCCAAATCCTTTTAAAATGCGCATAGCTGCAAGGCCAATTTTTCCTGTACCGATAATGCCTACCGTTTTACCCGACATATTAAAACCAACTAAACCGTGCAGTGAGAAATTAGCATCTCGGGTGCGCTGGTAAGCTTTATGGATACGGCGATTAAGAGTCATCATTAATGCTATGGCATGCTCTGCCACGGCTTCGGGTGAATATGCGGGAACACGCATAACTGTTATACCTAATTTTTTGCAGGCACTTATATCGACATTGTTAAAGCCTGCGCAGCGCATTACGAGCGCTTTAATACCAAGTTCTGCAAGCTTAGTTAATACGGGAGCTGACAAATCATCGTTGACAAAGGCACAAACCGCATCATAACCCTGTGCAAGCTGGCTGGTATGGATATTGAGTTGAGTATCAAAATATTTGAGCTGAATAACTTGCGAATTGATAAGTGGGTTGAAATGATTAATGTCATAACTGCGCGTACTGAACATGGCGACTTTCATAATATAACTCCAATTGAGAAAAATGATTGCTTATAGCGTTATAAACGCTTTTTAGTGGCAGGGCAATCAAAGATGAAAATTATCCGGGTAACGTTTCTATTATACGCATTTTTATGCAAGGCATGGGGAGAATGAATGATTATGGATAAACAAATAAAGCACAATAAAAGCCGCAAAATTGTTAGTTTGTACGGCTTTTTTAACTTTTTTAGTTTCTAATTAAGCGAGCTCCTCAACGAGTTGTGGGCCTGCCGTAACGAGCGCCTGTCCTTCGGCCTTATCGGTATAACGATCAAAGTTATTAATAAAGAGCTTCGCTAGCGCGTGTGCTTTTTTGTCCCATTGTGCTGCATTTTCATAAGTATCACGCGGATCCAAAATAGAGCTATGCACGCCCGGTAGCGCCAGCGGCACAGATAAGTTAAAAATTGGAATCTGCTTGCTTTCTGCCTTTTCAATGGAGCCATCTAGGATTGCGTCAATAATACCGCGTGTATCTTGAATTGAGATTCGTTTACCGGACCCATTCCAACCCGTATTGACCAAGTAGGCTTCGGCTCCACAAGCTTCCATCCGTTTGACTAATTGCTCAGCATATTGCGTTGGATGCAAGGTTAAAAACGCTGCACCAAAACAGGCTGAGAAAGTCGGTGTCGGCTCTGTTATCCCTCGCTCTGTGCCGGCAAGTTTAGCGGTGAAACCAGATAGAAAATGGTATTGTGCTTGCGCTTTAGTTAGCTTCGATACAGGAGGCAAAACACCGAAGGCATCGGCTGTTAAGAAAATAACTTTTTGTGCATGACCGCCTCTAGAAATGGGTTCAACAATATTAGCAATATGATAGATGGGGTAGGAAACCCGCGCATTTTCAGTTTTGCTTGCATCATCGTAATCGACGACACCGTTGGCATCTGTGACCACATTCTCCAGTAGCGCATCACGCCTAATAGCACGGTAAATATCCGGCTCAGCTTCAGCGCTCAAACGAATTGTTTTTGCGTAACAACCTCCTTCAAAATTAAATACACCATCGTCATCCCAACCGTGTTCATCATCACCAATTAAAGCGCGTTTCGGATCTGTTGATAGGGTGGTTTTACCTGTGCCAGAGAGACCGAAGAAAATAGCAGTATCACCCTCAGTGCCCATGTTAGCGGAGCAGTGCATTGATGCCATGCCATTGAGGGGCAATAGGTAGTTCATAATAGAGAAAATACCTTTTTTCATTTCCCCCCCGTACCAGGAACCGCCAATAACGCTCATATTTTCCGTGAGATTAAAGGCAACAAAGTTTTCAGAATTTAAGTCTTGTGCCTGCCACTCTGGATTGCTGGTTTTAGATCCATTCATTAGAACAAAATCAGGTTCAAAATCAATGAGCTCTTCATCTGTTGGGCGAATAAACATGTTGGTTACAAAATGTGCTTGCCAAGCTACCTCCATAATAAAGCGCACTTTTAGACGGGAATTTTCATTGGTTCCACAAAATGCATCAATCACAAATAGGCGTTTATTAGAAAGTTGTTTAGTGACGATATCTTTTAAATGCTGCCAAGTAGATGGGTCGATTGCTTTATTATCATTTTTACCTTGATCACTCCACCACACTGTATCGCGTGTCGTATCGTCTTTGACGATATATTTATCTTTAGGTGAGCGGCCGGTGAATATGCCCGTGTCGACAGCGACAGTGCCATTTTCGGTGAGTGTTCCTTTTTCGAAACCGGTTAAGTCAGGTGACATCTCCTCTGCAAACAGGGTGTCGTAACTTGGGTTGTAGATAATGTCAGAAACGTCGGTAATGCCATATTGACTTAACTTATCAGTCGATAGTGATTTCGCAAGTGTCATGTATCAGTTCCTCTTAAGTGGTTGAAATTTCATTTTTATTATTAAATAAAATGTCAGTATCTAGAGTAGGGGATTAAAAAGAAAGTGTGGGAGATCTAGTTCAAATAATCGGCTTAAATCACACTGATTTTTATCAAAGCAGCTCTTTTTATTGGGGATTTTTGATCTCTGGCGATATTTTTTTATTTTATGCCGCCAGATTATGCGATTCTTTAGCCCATTGAGGGGGCAGAGATCTTATCTCTGCTTTATTTTGGTGCATTGTGAATCAATGTTTAGTGTGTAATTTCTCTTAGGTAAGCTTGTAACGGCAGCGTTAACAGCTGTTTTTAGCCCTTTTCAATTCATTTGTCACTTTTGTTACATAAATTGTTGCTTTTGTTGAGTATGGTATAGATTTTGCTCTTATCAGATTAAATGTTTGTAATTTGGTAAGGATTAAAATGGATCTAACAGCACAAGAGCGCCACTGGTTACCTCTGTTTGGAGCAACGGGTAAGCTCGCTATGGGTAAGGCGTGCTGGTTAAATAGCTCACGTAAGAAAACATTGGAACAAACCTTTACCAGTATCGCTAATACGCGGGTGCGCATTTTAAAATCTTGGGTAAATACGCAGTGGAGTTTCCTCTCTGATGCTTCGTTGTACATTACCTCCAAAGAGGAGGGGGAATGGCAAAATTCTTTGCAGAGCTTGTTGGCAAGGAACAATGATTTTTCGGAGCTGTTTATCGTGTTTGCTGATGGCCGTGTTGCATGCTCCAGTTATACTCCTTATTCACAGCAGGTGGTTGATGCGAAGGTGCTCCAAAAAGGGCTGCAAGCACAGTTTCTCCATGGCCCCTATTTGGATCCGCAAACTGAAGTAGTCGGTTCTTCAAGCTCCTCTTTTCATGACGCGGTTACGCTTATGTATTATCAGCCGCTGGTGGTTGACAAGCAAACGATAGGCTGCCTTTGTGGCCGGGTACCGAATGATGTGATGGGGGATCTTATCCAGCGCGAAGCGGGGCATGTTTATAGTGAATCAGGCGACAACTATATTTTTATGGTGCAGTCCAATCTGAATCCTGCAATTTCAGAGGGAACTGCATTGTCACGCTCCCGTTTTGAAGACAATACCTTCTCTCATGGGGAAAACCTTAAATCCGGGGTTAATACAGACTGGGGGATAGTAAAAGTAAGGGCGCATACTGAATTTGAAATCCGTTTTACCGATCCTGCAACTGGACAACTGCATCCCGGTGTCAGGGAAACCATCCGCCATGGCGAAAATCTTTATGTAGATTACCCGGGGTATTCTGATTATCGGCATATTCCAGTTATTGGTAAGGGGGTCACTTTTCAGCTACATGGCTCGCCAGATGTCTGGGGGATGATGTGTGAAGCTGATCTGGAGGAAGTTTACCGTCATCGCTCACTGACTTATACATTGGGTAAAAAACTGAGTTTTGCGATCAGTTTACCATTTGTTAGCCACCTTGTTGCCACTAGCTGGTTTGTTTTGTCACCTTTGCAAAGTCATCTTCTATTAGGCAGCGCTTCTTTATTGGCTATTTTTTGGTTCAGCTATTTTGCGCTTAAACCTGTTACAACGCACTTAAAACATATGATCGAAGTGATCCAGATGCTGGCGGAGGGGGATGCCAACCTTAATCATAGATTTAACACGGCACAGTTCAGTGCGGATGAATCTGGCGATCTGGGACGCTGGATTAACAGTTTTATTGATAATCTGGATAATATGGTCAGTGAGATGATCCACGCCTCCAATGAAGTTAAGGAGGTTAGTGAATCAATGCTACGCCGCTGCCTGAGTGTCGATAGGTCCAGTAAAGCGACCAGTTATTCCATCGGCTCTATGTTGAACTTATCTGCGAGCCAACAGGATGAGATAGCAAGTGCTACTGTTTCAGCGCACATTATGCAGCAACTCATGCATGATCTTGTTGAAAAATCGCAACAAGAGTATACGCAGGCGGTCAGTAATACTAACCAGATTAAAGAGATAGTTTTAGCATCGGCAAAAAGTGTGAATGACGTAAATGGGCAGATGAAAGAGATTGGTGCGATCGTTGGCTTGATCACTGAAATTACAGAGCAAACCAATCTGCTTGCACTCAATGCGGCGATTGAAGCGGCGCGAGCAGGTAAACATGGCCGCGGTTTCTCGGTTGTTGCGGATGAGGTGAGAAATCTAGCCACTAGAACATCTCAGGCTGCCAGCCATATTGGTAATATAACAGAAAAATTAAGCAAACAATCAGAGATGGCGGTTCGTTATATGGAACAAGGGGTTAAAAATGTCGACCAAAATAATTTTGTGATGGATTCGGGTGAAAGAAGTCTGAAGTTAAAAACGGCAGTTGAAAATATGTTCGACACGATGAAGCAGATAGCCAGTAGTAGTGAACAGCATGGTGAAACAGCCAAAGATGCGCAAAGTACCACGACCTCCATGGAAGTTTCGTCGCAGCAGCTGCTGCGCCGTACGACGCTGGTGAAAAATGCTGTTTTACGTCTCAACACACTGGTTGAGCGTTTTGAAGTATCGAAGCGAGCGACTTAAATAATAGTTATTTGATAAAGTTGCCATAAAAACGGAGGAGAGATATTCAGATCTCTCCTTTTACTTTTTTAGCTGCTAATGCTGCGTATTGTGCTGATCTGTTAACAGTATTTTTAAATCATCAGCTTCAAAGTGGTAATCGCTTGCGCAATATTCACAATGCATATCGATAGCACCATTCTCTTCTAGCATCTCTAAAATTTCTTCTGGGGCAATAGATGCGAGCGAAGATAAGCAACGTTCTTTAGAGCAGCTGCATTTAAAAGAGATTACTGTTGGTTCAAATAACCGCAGCGTTTCTTGGTGATACAAACGATGCAGTAATTGAGCATTTTCGAGCGTATATAATTCTTCCTCTTTAACAGTGGATGCTAATGCACTGACATGCTGGAATTGCTCCTCATGATCCTCATTAACCGCCGGTAATGTTTGCAATAACAAGCCGGCAGCTTGCGGTTTGTCGATATTGCTCGCATGTAAAATAATACGTGTTGGCAATTGTTCTGACTGTGCAAAATAATCCTCTAAGCATTCACTAAGTGACTCTTTGCGCAATTCAACAATGCCTTGATAGCGTTCACCATTATCCGGAGTAATGGTGATTAGAAGATGCCCTTTGCCAATAAGTTGTTTAAATGATAGGCCAGTGGTATCCCCTTCAACACGTGCTGTGCCGCGTAATTCTTGGTCCTGATTGCCATTAATAACCGCTAAGTTTAGCGGACCATCTCCCTGTAGCTGCACCGAGATCTTACCTGCGAATTTTAACGTGGCTGTCAATAGGCTGGTGGCGACTAATAATTCACCAATAATGTTAACAATTTCTGTGGGGTAATGATGATTTTTAATGATTTCACTAAAGCTATTATGTGCGCGGGCTATTTCGCCGCGGATTTGATAATCATCAAAAATAAAACGTTGTAGTTGGTCACTCATTTTGTCGGTTCTCTCTTAAATATCACCTAAAGCCTAGTCGTAAGTTGCAGTATTGCGTTGTATTTTGGCTTGGATTAGTTCTCTGCGCTGTTTCTTATTGGGTTTGCGCTCGGGATGTGGGGCATTTTGTAAACTTAATTTTCGTAAAATTTGGTACTGCTCGCGTTTCTTTAGACTTTCTACTGTCTCTTTATACAATGTTTCAGCAATCGGCGCCCCTTGGCGTTGATCTGCTAATATTTCAACCTTAACTTGTTTAACGAGATCACCTTGACGAATAGTTAAAAGTGCGCCGAGTTCCATAATTCGGCTCGCTTTACCACGCTGTCCGTTATAGTGCACTTTTCCGCCCTGTACCATTTCACGTGCAATGCTACGCGTTTTGTAAAAACGAGCTGCCCATAACCATTTATCTAAGCGAATTCTTTTCTCTGTCATTTTTTCACTCTCTTCATTGTGAAAAAACAGTATAGCAAATTGCAATAGCCAAACCAGCTACAAAAATAGACGAGTCGCAGGTTGATAAACGCGTTTTTTATGAAACAGCCGGGTTGCTGTTAACCGACTCCTTCTCAATCTGGTCACTATTTATTCCCCTAATTGGGGATAAGCACTTATTTTTTAGCCAGTTTAGATATACCCCACATTATTGATGTATTATGCTGGTTGCTAAAATAGGAACTGATGTAGCATGGCCGCTCACTGATTAGTGTGCTTTACTGTGTGTTAGATACTTAGAATGAGAAATGAAGCAGGGTATATGTTTATATCATTATCAATTTTATTACAAAAAACTTCTGGACTAGTGGTCGTGCTGGTAAGTAGTTTGTTAGCATATCAATTTGCTTTATTCACTTGGTTTTTATTACCAGAAGAGATGCCTTCGTATCAATGGACGGCCCCAATGATGAAAAC
This sequence comes from Psychromonas antarctica, assembly GCF_022267535.1. GTDB lineage: Bacteria > Pseudomonadota > Gammaproteobacteria > Enterobacterales > Psychromonadaceae > Psychromonas > Psychromonas antarctica. Next base: position 92,566 of record NZ_JAHNZV010000004.1, on the reverse strand, counting down.
GGGCGCCAAGGATAACAAGATTGGGACTAAAAAATTACAGCAGCAGCATCTCTTTGGTGAACTTGCAAAAGTTGAAAATACCGTAAAAAAAGTAGTCACGGTAAAGGAACTGCCAAAAACAAAATTAAATTTAAATCTAGTCGGGGTCGTTGCCGCTACCGAACCGTCATCTTCTAGTGCTATCGTCGCTTATCAAAACAAGCAAGATAGTTACTTTATTGGTTCAAAAATTGATGGAACAAATGCACTTGTTTCTGAAATATATGAAGATCGTATTATTATCGATGTCGATGGCGAATCGCAGACACTGATGTTAGATGGTGTTGATCAACTGAGTAAACAAAGAGCGATTCACGAAGCTCAAGCCCCAGCAGCATTCGTTGAAAGTGATGACAATGATGAAGTGAGTACGGTTGAATTAGATCGCGAAGCCTTGTTAAAAGATCCCGGTAAGCTGACTGATTATATCTATATTTCACCAGTACGGGAAGGCGGAGATGTGAAAGGGTATCGTGTCAAAGCAGGTAAAGATAGCAGCTTATTTGAGCAAGCCGGATTGAAAGATGGCGATCTTGCGATTGCATTAAACGGCATCGATTTAACGGATACACAGCAGGCATTTTCGTTAATGAAAGAGTTTCCGACGATGACTGAGATGAGTTTGACAGTTGAGAGAGACGGGCAGTTACACGACTTGTATTTACGAATTCCGTAATTTAGTCGCAAATAATGAGATTACATTATTATAGAAGAATTATAACAAGTAGTTAATCCGTAACAGAAAGTATAGATTTGGAGTTTCAGTTAAGATGATATGTTTAGGAATAAAAAACAGACTAGGTAAATTATTAAGTCTGAGTCTGTTTGCTTTAGTACTTAATGGAGCAAGCGCCGGTGTAGTATTTGCAACGGAATACTCTGCGAGTTTTAAAAATGCGGATATTAATGAATTCATCAATATTGTTGGCAAAAACCTAAATAAAACCATTATTTTAGACCCTTCTGTGCGCGGCAATATTAACGTTCGTAGTTATGATCTTTTAAATGAAAAACAGTATTACCAGTTTTTTTTAAATGTATTAGAAGTTTATGGTTTTGCCGTTGTTGAGATGGAAAGTGGTATTGTTAAAGTCATCAAGGCCAAAGATGCCAAAGTATCATCCATCCCTGTAGTTGATGATGGTCTGCAGTTTACTGGTGATGAGATGGTGACCCGCGTGGTACCTGTTACTAATGTCTCGGTACGAGAATTAGCCCCTTTACTACGTCAACTCAATGATAATGCAGGTGGTGGGAATGTCGTTCATTACGATCCTTCCAATGTGATAATGATCACTGGCCGAGCTGCAGTTGTAAATCGTTTGGTTAGAATAATTCACCGTGTTGATAAAGCGGGCGATCAGGACGTTGATATCGTAAAACTGAAATTTGCCAGCGCATTAGAGATGGTTAAAATTGTTACCGCGATTCAAAAACCTGCTGCAGGTTCTAAAAACACTACGCCGAGTATTTTACAGCCACGTTTAGTGGCTGATGAACGTACTAATTCACTGATCATTAGTGGTGAGCCAAAAACACGTGAGCGTATTGTTGCACTAGTCAATAAATTAGATGGGCAACTAATGAATGACGGTAATACACGTGTCTTTTATCTCAAATATGCCAAAGCCAAAGAGGTAGTCACCGTGCTACAAGGGGTGAGTAAAAGCATTGAAAAAGATGCTGGTAGCAACTCTAAATCAGCCTCTTCCTCTTTAAGCATAGAATCACATGAAGGGACTAATTCAGTTATTGTATCCGCGCAACCCGCATTAATGTCTTCACTGAGCAGTATTATTCACCAGCTTGATATCCGTCGCGCACAGGTATTGGTTGAAGCCATTATCGTTGAAGTATCAGAAAGTGATGGTATTAACTTAAGCACACAATGGGCAACGGAATACGGTGGCACACAATTTCAAGATAATGGTGTGACCACAGGTGAAATAGTGGGGGCCGCTTATGAAGTTAGTAATTCCGATAGTGGAGATGATTTAACCAGTGCTGCGACCGCGCTTGCAAGCATTGCAGGTGGTATTGTAGGTTTTGCAGGTAATGACTGGGGAGTGGTATTGCAAGCCATTAGCAATACAACAGGATCCAATATTCTCGCCACACCAAGCATTACCACCCTAGATAATCAAGAAGCGAGTTTTATTGTTGGTGATGAAGTGCCAGTTTTAACGGGATCGACCGCTAGCTCAGCTAATTCCAACCCGTTCCAAACTATTGAGCGTAAAGAGATAGGCATTAAACTAAAAGTCACCCCGCAAATCAATGAAGGTGATGCAGTGCAGTTGGTGATTGAACAGGAAGTGTCAACAATTAAAGGCAAAACTTCAGTTGATATTATTTTTGCAACACGCGCGGTGAAAACTACTGTTTTAGCTAAATCAGGTGAAACGGTTGTAATTGGCGGTCTAATTGATGAAAACGTCACTGAAACAGTGAATAAAGTACCCTTGTTAGGAGACATTCCCTTGTTAGGTTACCTCTTTAAATCAACGAAGAGCAGTACTGAAAAGCGCAACTTAATGGTCTTTATACGTGCCACTATTATCCGTGATGATAAGACTATGGCCGCGCTTAGTACACGTAAATACGGTTTAATCCGTAGTGTGCAACAAGAACAAAGAGATAAGGGGATTAGCTTAATGCCTAATAGTAATGCGCCAATATTACCGGAATGGGGAGAGAGTCATGAAATCAACCCTGATGATTTTGCACCAGCAAAAGATCATAAAAAAGTAGAAAAAAAGAGCGTGCAAACGAATAGTGCGCAACTGGATGCTCTGTAATGAACTTGCTTGAACAAATACCGCTTTCAGAAGAGGAGATTGCCGAGTTCACACCACGTGGCCAATTGCCCTTTCCTTTTTCTAAAAAGCATGAGTTAGTTATCCGTATCGAGGGTAACGACACTGAACTTTGTTATAAACAAAAACCGTCAGTGGATCTATTACTAGAAGTGCGCCGCGTAACTGGGCGTCCTTTTAGCTTACAGCAAGTTGATAGTGAACTTTTTGATAAGCTGGTTACATTAGCTTATCAATCGTCATCTTCAGAAGCGCAGCAATTGATGGAAGATATTGGTAGTGACGATTTCTTTGCGCTTGCAGAAGAGTTACCTGATGATGAAGATCTTCTTGAAACGGAAGATGATGCGCCGATTATCAAGCTTATCAATGCGATGTTGGGCGAGGCAATCAAAGAAGAAGCATCAGACATTCATATCGAAACCTTTGAGAACTCACTTATTATCCGTTTTCGTATTGACGGTGTGTTGCGTGAGATTTTAAAACCTCAGCGTAAGTTAGCTGCATTATTAGTTTCACGTATCAAGGTAATGGCAAAGCTGGATATCGCCGAAAAACGCATCCCACAAGACGGCCGTATTTCACTGCGCATTGGTGGGCGTGCAGTTGATGTACGTGTTTCCACTATGCCAGCAAGTTATGGTGAACGAGTTGTATTGCGTTTGCTGGATAAAAATGCGGTTAAGCTGGATCTGGCCACGCTGGGGATGACAGAGCAAAACCATACTTTATTACGTGAACTTATCCACAAACCGCATGGCATTATTTTGGTTACAGGCCCGACCGGTTCGGGAAAAAGTACAACGTTATATGCTGGGTTATTAGAGATAAATGCTAAAAACAGTAACATCCTTACGGTTGAAGATCCGATTGAGTATGCCATTGACGGGATAGGTCAAACGCAGGTAAATACTAAAGTTGATATGACTTTTGCACGTGGTTTACGGGCGATCTTACGTCAAGATCCCGATGTCGTGATGATTGGTGAAATTCGTGATTTAGAGACTGCTGAAATCGCCGTGCAGGCGAGTTTAACGGGGCACTTAGTTTTATCAACACTGCATACCAATAGCGCCGTTGGCGCCGTCACGCGTTTGCGTGATATGGGCGTTGAACCCTTTTTATTATCCTCGAGTTTGCTGGGAGTACTGGCTCAACGTTTAGTACGTCGTTTATGCCCCAGTTGCAAAGAGTCACACGTCCCAACGGAACAAGAAAAAAAGATATTAGGATTGCAATGTGACGACCCGCGGATTATTTTTCGTGCGATTGGTTGTAATAAATGTAACCAAACCGGTTACAAAGGGCGTACGGGTATCCATGAGCTGCTGGTGGTCAATGAAAATGTGCGCGAATTGATCCATACTAACGCAGGTGAGCAAGCGGTTGAAAAAGTGATTCGTCAATATACACCCAGCATTCGTGATGATGGTTTAGCCAAAGTGCTTGCCGGAAAAACAACGCTGGAAGAAATATTACGTGTAACAAGAGAGGATTAGTGTGGCTACGTTTCTTTATAAAGCAATAGATACGCGAGGAAAACAGAAGAAGGGCACATTAGAAGCTGATTCTGCACGTCTGCTACGCCAACAATTACGTAATACCGGCTTAATACCACTTGAAGTGGAAGCGGTGGCCAGTAAAAAATCCCAAAGTAGCCGTAGTTTGTTAAGCAGTAAAATTAAAACTGCAGATTTAGCATTAATTACCCGTCAATTATCTACCTTAGTGGCTTCCGCTATTCCAATCGAAGAGAGTTTGCATGCAGTTGCTGAGCAATGTGACAAAGTAAAAATAAAGTCGATGATCATTGCCGTACGTGGAGGTGTTATTGAAGGATATAGCCTTGCTGATAGTATGCGTGCTTTCCCGCTTATTTTTGATGAGCTTTTCTGTGCGATGGTTGCTGCGGGAGAAAAGTCTGGGCATCTTGATACCGTATTGGATAGGCTTGCCGATTATACTGAGCAACGGCAAGAGATGAAGAGCAAGATGATGCAAGCGCTGCTCTACCCCGTTGTATTGACACTAGTTGCCATTTCCGTGGTGGCTATTTTGCTCACCTCGGTTGTGCCGCAAGTAGTCGGTCAGTTTGAACATATGGGGGCTGAATTGCCAGGGTCTACTCGCTTCTTAATTGCAGCTAGTGACGCATTAAGTGCTTACGGTCTCTATTTTGTGGTTGTTGTTGTCGTTTTTCTGCTTGCTTGCCGGCAGATCTTAAAAAAACCAGCTAAGCAATTAAAGTTTGATCAAAAATTACTTAAATTGCCGATTATTGGTCGTGTGGCTAATGAATTAAATACCGCACGTTTTGCGCGTACACTCAGTATTTTAAATAGCAGTGCGGTACCCTTATTAGAGGCGATGTCTATTGCCGGGCAGGTACTCAGCAACCTTTATATTCGCCAGCAGGTAGGCGAAGCGACAGAGCGGGTGCGAGAAGGGGCAAGTTTAGGCGCTGCACTAAAAAGTACTAAATTATTTCCGCCAATGATGTTACATATGGTAGCCAGTGGTGAACGTAGTGGTGAACTAGGCAATATGCTGGAACGAGCCGCTGATAATCAAGACAAACAGTTTGCGGCACAAGTGACTCTTGCCTTAGGGCTTTTTGAGCCAGCTTTAGTGATTTCAATGGCTGGGGTGGTTTTATTTATCGTTGCCGCAATTTTGCAGCCAATTTTACAATTAAACAATATAGTTTCTGGTTGATTTTACAGAGCGAGTACAACTCATTAGGTATCAGATTGACTGCTGCTTTTAGATTAAATATAAAGGAAAATATCGTGAAGAATAACAACAACAAGCAAAAAGGTTTTACCTTACTCGAAATTATGGTGGTTATCGTTATTTTGGGAATTTTGGCTTCATTAGTCGTGCCGAATTTAATGGGTAACAAAGATAAAGCGGATCGTCAAAAAGTCATATCAGATGTGGTTGCATTAGAAAATGCGCTAGATATGTATAAATTAGATAATGGATCTTACCCAAGCACCGAGCAGGGAATTGAAGCATTAGTTGAACGCCCAAGTGGTTCTCCTGAGCCGCGTAATTATCTTGAAGATGGCTATATCAAACGTCTGCCGCAAGACCCATGGGGGAATAACTACGTCTTAAACAGCCCTGGTGAACACGGTAAAATTGATGTGTTATCTGTAGGACGAGATGGTGAAGAAGGGAGTGATGACGACATTGGTAATTGGAATTTGGATGGAAAAGAATAGGTCAGCCATTGTTATTTAAAACACCGCCCCAAAATAGCAGGCAGGCAGGTTTCACTCTACTTGAAATTATGCTGGTGTTGTTATTAATGGGGATGATATCTGTTGGGGTGATGATGACTATGCCTGAGCATATCATCTCAGAAGAAGATATCAGCTGGCAGGCACAACGCTTTAATACAGTGTTGCAGTTTGCCGAAGATGAAGCGTTGATTTCGGGCATTGAATTGGGCGTTTTTTTTGAAGATAACAGTTACCAATTTGTTTTTTATGATTATCCTAGTAAAAAGTGGCTAGCCGTAATTAGTGATCAGCTTCCTGGTAAAGTTGAGCTACCTGAGTCAATTCAGCTCGAGTATCTTTTATCCGGATCGGTTTGGGATGAAATAGTCAGCAATGAACAAGATGATTTTATTGATAATGATTACCTTGTTGAAATAGAAGGGGATAGCGAACTCCCCAATTTAACACCACAGGTTTATATCATGTCGAGTGGTGAAGTAACGCCATTTGAACTGCAATTTTCAGAGCGTGACGGCTTAACTAAAGCTCAATCACTGACGCTCTCTGTTAGTATGAGTGGTAAGATCAGCTTTTCTGAGTTAGTCAGCAAATGAGCATTAAGTTGACAGTAATCAAACTAAAGCAGCAAGGGATGACCCTGTTGGAGGTGATGCTTGCGCTGGCTATTTTGGCTACTGCTGGACTGTCGGTAATGAACGCTGCTTCTGAAGCATTAAGAAATCAAGCTTACTTGCAAGATAAAACTTTTGCTTTATGGGTTGCAAGTAATCGCATGGCTGAATTGAAACTAGAAAAAAAGTGGCCATCAACGAGCTGGCAGTCAGAGAGTAACGAGTTTGCGGGACAAACTTGGTATGTGCGTTATCAAACGGTAAAAACGACGGATAATAACTTTAAAGCATTGGATATTGAAGTGAGCAGTGTCAAAGAAGGCAATGCACTGGCTTATCTTAGGACCTACATTGCGAAATAATCACCAAGTGTCATCTAGACGGTTCAATAAAGGCTTTACACTGCTTGAAATGTTAGTCGCAATCTCTATCTTTGCGTTATTAAGTCTAACCGCATATCAAGTACTACAAGGTGTTCTACGCAGTGGTGAAATAAGCAAAGTGCACAGTGAATCTTTGACGCAGCTACAGCGTGCTATGCTCATTATAGAGCAGGACTTTACGCAAATCGTGGCACGCGCATCTCGCGATGAAAGTGATAACCAAGATGAATTACGGGTTATGACAGCGGGACGTTCACTGTTTGAGTCAGAAGATCAGGGCATTGAATTTAACCGCCTCGGTTGGCAAAACCCACTTAATTTATTGCCCCGCTCTAATGTTTTACGGGTACGTTATCGACTTCAAGAAGGACAATTACAACGTCTCTATTTTCTTCATCCGGATCTAGTGGTAGGACAGGAGCCACAAGTGCAGGTGTTATTAAACGATATTGAGACGCTCAGCTTCCGTTTTTGGAATGATGGTTGGCAAAGTACTTGGGAGCCCGAGAAAACGCTGCCCAGAGGGATCGAAATTACCTTTAGCAATAAGCAGTATTCTGAAATTCGTCGTGTGTTTTTAATCTCAGAAAGTGAGGTTATTAAACAATGAAAGTCGTTTGTAAGCGCAAAAAAAATAGCGTAGCACTGTTCATTGTATTGATGATTTTAGCTGTATTTTTGGTAAGAGTGGTTACTGTTGCAGCTATCATGAGCGGTCGATTAATGGTGTATTTATTAAGCTCTGAAGATGGGGGCATTCGATCATGAGCGTTATCAATAAGCGCAAACAGAATGGCGTAGCACTGATCACTGTCTTGATGATTTTAGCTGTATTTTTGGTAAGAGTGGTTACTGTTGCAGCTATCATGAGCGGTCGATTAATGGCGTATTTATTAACCTCTGAAGATGGGGTCATTCGAACATGAGCGTTATCAATAAGCGCAAACAGAATGGCGTAGCACTGATCACTGTATTGATTATTTTAGCTGTCTTTTTGGTAAGAGTGGTTACTGTTGCAGCTATCATGAGCGGTCGATTAATGGCGCATTTATTAACCTCTGAAGATGGGGTCATTCGATCATGAGCGTTATCAATAAGCGCAAACAGAATGGCGTAGCATTGATCACTGTCTTGATGATTTTAGCGATCATGGTGACAGTGGCAGCCACCATGACAGGGCGATTAACACTAAGTTTAAAACGTACTGAAGGGTTAACTTTTTCACAAAAGGTATATTGGTATGGGCAGGCTTCAGCAGATCTGGGGAGAATGATTTTAGATCAGGATTTTGCAGATAGTGACGTTGTCAGTTTGGATCAAATATGGGCAACCCCCGATATGGTGTTCCCGCTTGATAATGGCAATCTTGCTGGACAGATTAAAGATCAGCGCAGCTGTTTTAATGTAAATGCGATTGCTTTAGCTGATCAGGGTAATTCACCCGCCCTGCCAGTTACCCAATTTAGGGCTTTATTAGAGGCGATTGGTTTAACAGATTATTCTGCCGAAACGATTGCCGAATCAACACGAGATTGGATTGATAAAGATGATCAGAGTGATGCCTCTCAAGGGGCTGAAGATAGTACTTACGAAGGACGCAGTGTTGCCTATTTAGCTGCGAACGCTTTAATGGTTGATATTAGTGAGTTGCGTGCGGTGCAGGGGGTCGGTAAAAATGTATATGAAAAAATATCTCCTTATTTATGCGCATTACCTTCTGTCGATCAAAAAATCAATGTTAATACGGTGAGCGTAGATCAGCCAGAAATATTATATGCGTTATTTAAGAAAGGCCATAATATAGCTCTCTCTGATTTCAAAAAATTACTACAGGATCGGCCAACGAGTGGCTGGAATAGTGTTAATGCCTTTTTGGAAAACAGCTTATTTAAAGGCATATCTGTATCGGCAACGCTAAAAAAGCAACTTAGTGTCAGTAGTGAGTTTTTCCAATTAAACGGTCTTGTGGCGTTTGAAGATAGATTACTTGCGGTTAAGCTCTTATTTAAAATAAGCTCAAAAAAAGCCAAAGTGATACGGTATCAATCGGGCGGATTCAAATGAACTTAGTATTACAAGATGGATAATAGATACGCTAATAAGAGAGATAAAAAAAATGGAGATTATGGGTGACTGAACGATTAATAATCCGCTTAGCAAGTGAAGCTTCGCATAAAAATCATTGGCTTATATGGTCTGAAAGTGAAAATGAAATTATTGCATCTGGGCAAGTTGCTAATGCTGAGCAATTAAATCTATTAACTGAAAAAGCTGAACAGCGAGTAGTCATTTGTCTCCTGCCCGGTGTTGATATCTGTATCAAAAAGATTGCTATTAATGGCGCTTTTAATAGGCAAATGCAGCAGGCTTTACCTTATTTGGTGGAAGAAGAGTTAGCCTCTGATGTAGAAAAATTACACTTTTCAGTTATCGCCAAACAGACAGATTTACTGCATGTGGCTATTTGTGATAAACAGAAAATGTCAACTTGGTTGGCTTGGCTGAAGACGGCACAAATAATTTGTAAACAGTTTATTCCGGAAGGATTGACGCTGCCTCTTTGTGCTGATGGCAAGTGGCAAGCGGTGCAGCTTGAAAATCAGTGGATAGTCAGAGAAAGTATTCACCTTGCTTGGAGTTGTGAGCAAGCGATGCTTAATCTGCTACTAGAAAGCCAACTAGGCGATAAATTAACACAAGAGATTGAAAGCTACAGTCCGCATCCTGACAATCTGATTGGTCAGTGGACAAACCATGAGCCGGTTTTATCTATGGAGTTACTCGCAAAAGGGACACTCAATAACAAAATAAACTTACTAAGTGGTGAATTTAAGCCTAAAAAAGAGCGCAATCAGCAACTGGATAAATGGCGTATGCCTGCGATCTTAACTGTTGTGTTATTTATCTTGTTAATGATAAATATTCATTTACAGAGCACACAGCTGGAAAAGCAAACTCAGCTAGTTAAACAACACGTCGAGACGATTTATAAGCAAGCATTTCCTTTACAAGGGAAATTAAAATATGTGCGTATTAAGAAAAAACTGAAAACTATGCTGATCGGCTTAGAGGGGGATAATGCTGAATCTGGATTTTTGTCGATGCTTAACGAGTTGGTGCCCGCTTTTGCTAATAACCCACAACTTCAACCATCTAGTCTTAAGTTTGATGGTAAAAAACAAGAGATGCGAATTTTAGTTAATGGTAATAATTTTCAGTCATTTGAAAAATTTAGCGCTTTCGTGCCTGATCATTTCATTGTGGAGCAGGGTGCGCTTAATAGCAGTCATGATCGTGTTAGTGGCTTGCTAACAATAAGGAAAAGATAATGAATGAACAATTTCAAGCTTGGTGGAAGAGCCTTTCAGAAAGGGAGCAACAATTATCATCAATCAGCGCGGTTTCTTTATTGTTGGCGATTATTTATTGGGGAGCTTGGAAGCCATTATCGGACCAGTTGCAAGCGAGTCAGCAAGAATTGAGCAGTGCACAGCAGACATTAAGTTGGGTGCAGGATAAAGCAACACTATTGGTACAGGCTGGCGTCGGTAAGCAGGAAAGTAAGGGTGAAAATTTAAGCTTAGCGCAACTGGTGAATCAAAGTGCGAGAGAGCATGGTATCAATTTCTCTCGCATAGTGAATAAAAAGGAGGAGATTGAAGTTTGGATTAATGATGTTGAATTTACTCGCTTTGTCGGCTGGCTAACAGACTTAAATAATAACTATGCTGTGTCTGTTCTTAATACTGATTTTTCTAAAATGGATCAGCAGGGGCACATCAGAATTAATCGTTTATTACTTGGTTATTAATTCAGAATTAAATAAAGAGTTGTTATCTTCTATGAAAATCAAAATTATTTTATTTTTCGTTTTGTGCTACTTACTTTCACTGCTGATTACGTTACCAGCGAACAAAGTTACTGGCTTTATACCCGCGCGTTCAGGAATTCAAATAGCCAGCGTTTCTGGTTCAATCTGGCAGGGTAGGGCTAATCAACTGACTTATAAAAGAAAGTACCATTTGCAGCAGGTTGACTGGCAAATTGATTGGTCTGCATTGCTAAATCTACACTTAAAATTAAATATTGAGTTTACTAATGGTGCGCATGCAATGTCAGGGAAAGGGGCTGTTTTGTTTGGCATTTCTGGTGTGTCGGTAGAAAATTTAACTGTCGATAGCAGTGCCGCTGAATTGCTTGCCTATCTTAAATTACCGCTTCCCGTGCCTGTTGAAGCCACTGGCAATCTGCTCTTAGAGATAAAAAGTGCGACACAAGGGCAACCCTATTGCCAACTGCTCGATGGCGATATTAGTTGGCAAGATGCAGAGGTTAACAGTGATTTGGGTAATATTGATTTAGGGACGGTGGATATTGATTTAAGCTGTGAAGATGGGCAACTGGCCGCAAGTTTGCAACAGCAGTCTGGGCAGCTAAAAAGTACCATTAAGATGTTGTTAAAAGAGGGAGGGGCTTATCAGTTACAAGGTTCGCTCAAAGATAGTGATAAGTTGGAGCCTTCTATCAAGCAGGCATTATCTTGGCTGGGGCGTACAACTTCGTCGGGCGAAACGCAGCTTAACTATAAAGGTAGACTGTAATAGATTGAAAAAATCTTTAGCGTTACTGGTATAAATTCATGTGTAGATATACACTGTGTATATTTACAGCCTTATGGGGTAGTTATGAAAGAGTTAACCAAGCGTCAAAATGAAGTGCTCAATGTGATAAAAAACTGCATTGATAAAACCGGCATGCCGCCAACGCGTGTTGAGCTAGCTAAAATTCTCGGTTTTCGTAGTGCGAATGCTGCTGAAGAACATCTTAAAGCATTAGCACGTAAGGGTGCGATAGAAATGTTATCGGGCACATCACGTGGCATACGTATTCTCGGCGATTATAAAGATGATGAAGTCGTTGTTGAGCATGGGTTGCCTTTAATTGGCAGGGTTGCTGCTGGTGAGCCGATTTTGGCGCAAGAGCATATCGAGGCTCATTATAATGTTGATCCTTCCCTATTTCATCCCTGTGCGGATTTCTTATTGCGTGTATCGGGTGAGAGCATTAAAGATATTGGTATTATGGATGGTGATTTATTGGCTGTACATAAAACACAAAATATTAATAATGGGCAAGTGGTTGTCGCTCGTGTTGAAGATGAAGTCACCGTTAAACGCTTCTACCGTGAAGGTAGTCAGGTTGTTTTGAAAGCTGAAAATAACTTATTTGAGCCAATTAAAGTCGATCTGCAATATCAGTTATTTGCTATCGAAGGTGTTGCGGTAGGTGTTATTCGCACCGCTGATTGGATGTGAAAATGAAAAGTGGGGTATTGCTTGCTTTCATTGTTCTATTTACCTCCTTTTTTCTATTAGGGAAGATGCAAGCGAATCCCGGTTCCAGCAGTAACAAAGCTTTGTTGGTTCAACAAAAGGGCAAGATTTTGCCCCCTTTTTCGTTTGTTATATCAACAGACAAAACATTTTCTAACCAAGATTTGTTGAACAGATGGACTCTCTTTTTTATCGGCTACACTTACTGCCCAGATATTTGCCCGACAACATTAATGGACCTTAACCGTATCTATCCTGCGTTAGTCGCTCCCCCTTATAGTAATATTCAGGTGGTTTTTGTTTCTGTTGATCCTAACCGTGACCAAGCTGACCATTTGACTGAGTATGTTCACTATTTTAATCCTCACTTTAAAGGCGTGACAGGCACACATCAGCAACTGTTTCCTTTTGCTCAGAATTTAGGTTTGGTATACAGCATTGTTGATCAGCCGTTAGATAAATATTATTTAATCGATCATAGCGCTTCCCTTGTACTTATTAATCCTCGAGGAGAGCATCATGCCACATTTAAAGCTGAGTTGAATAAAGACGGTATTGCTCATGTGGATATGGATTTAATGGTCGAAGATATTCATCAGATCTATCAAAACTGGCAAGAAAATACGACTAGCTATTAAGCAACGGGATAGATGATAAAAAACACATTTTTAAAATTCTCAACGCATAAAAAAATATTTACTATTGCACTCCCGATGATGCTCTCCAATATTAGCGTGCCATTACTTGGCTTAGTGGATACAGCCGTGATCGGCCATCTGCCTGAATCCTATTATTTAGCCGGTGTTGCTGTGGGATCAATGGTGGTGACGTTACTTTTCTGGATGCTGGTTTTTCTACGTATGTCGACGACGGGATTGGTTGCTCAGGCATATGGCGCAAATGATTTTCAGCAGGTTTTGCGCCTTTTATTACAATCTATCCTAATTGCACTCGTATTAGCGTCGCTTTTATTGTTGCTACAGACCCCTCTCTCGTCACTCTTTTTTCATTTTATAGAGGGTAGTGAGCAGGTACTTTTATATGGCAAACAGTATTTTGATATCCGCATTTGGAGCGCACCTGCCGCTTTGCTTAATATGGTGGTGTTGGGTTGGCTATTAGGTATGCAGAATGCCAAAGTACCTATGTTTTTACTCATAATTAGTAACGCAGTTAATATTGCATTGAGCTTACTTTTTGTGGTCGGATTTGAATGGGGAGTCGCTGGCGTAGCGTGGGCTTCGTTACTTGCCGATTATATTGCGCTCATTTGTGGTTTATTGGTTATCATGAAGATGATTCAACCTTTCTACAACGTGGGGGATTTTATTAAGTTGTTAAAGCAACTGCTTAATTTGCATTCCCTACGCGCCTTTATTGCCCTAAACCGTGACATTTTCATTCGCACTTTATGCGTGCAAGTGACCTATGCATTTATGACCATGCAAGGGGTTAAACTAGGTGATGATGTCGTTTCTGCGAACTCCGTATTGATGCACTTTCTCCTCTTGATCTCTTTCTCTATGGACGGCCTTGCTTACGCGGCCGAAGCCTTAGTCGGGAAAAATATGGGTCATCGCTGTTTAAGTAAATTGAAGGACGCTGTTCATGTCACCCTATTTTGGGCATTTATTTTTAGCCTTATGCAGTCGCTACTCTTTTATTTCTATGGGCAGTGGATTATAAACCAGATCACCTCTATCAATAGCATACAAGTGGAGGCAAATAGTTATTTACCGTGGTTAATTTTGATCCCGCTGACCTCGATGCTTGGTTTCGTTTTTGATGGTGTCTTTATTGGTATGACGCGTGCAAAAGAGATGCGTAATAGTATGATTATTTCGCTGTGCTTGGTTTATTTTCCTGTTTGGTTTATTTTTTCAGCGCAAGGCAATCATGCTTTATGGATAGCGATGAATGCCTTTATGGCTGCGCGAGGAGTAACGCTTTTATGGATTTACTTACAGCTTAATAAAAAAAATAAGTTAATCGTGTAATGATTTAGTCCAGAATAGTGCATTACCAAATTTAGGATCAAGTTGATAACCGCAAAACCCCTGTTTTCGATAAGCATTTATTGCAATCTCATTGCCCTCTAATACCTCCAGCGTCATTTTGCAGCAGCCCCGAGAGAGTGCGATTTTTTCAATTTCACTGAACAGTAAATTTGTTACTCCTTGTCCCCGAAATGCAGCGCACACGGCAACATCATGAATATTGAGTAAGGGTTTGCAGGCAAAGGTTGAAAATCCCTCTATTGCGGTCAGTATGGCGGCTGCTTGCCCATTTTTGAAGGCTAATACAATAAACACATCATTACGTTTTAATAATGTCTCAATAAGATTTTGTTTAGCGAAATCGGAGAGATCTTCTCCTCCACCCATCGGATCGCATGCATAATCCGACATTAATTTTAGGTAGGCCTTTGCATGTTCTGCCTGTGTTAAATCAGCTTGAATAATTTTAAACATTTTTAGTCTCTTTATGGTTTTTAATAATATTACCATTTTACCGAAAATTTTGTTGTCTTGGCTAATTTAGGTTAGACTTCTAGATGTCTAAATGAAATAGTTAATATGGAGTTCTGTTATGCCTATTCGTATCCCTGATGATCTGCCTGCCGCAGGTATTTTAAAGTCTGAAAATATTTTCACTATGTCTGAAACACGCGCAAGCCATCAAAATATTCGCCCTCTTCGAGTCTTGATTTTGAATTTAATGCCTAAAAAGATTGAAACGGAAACGCAATTAATGCGGCTACTCTCTAATACCCCATTGCAAGTGGATATTGAATTATTACGTGTAGATGCACGTGCTTCACGAAATACTCCACAATCGCATTTAGATACTTTTTATGGCGATTTTGAACGTGTTAAGAATCAAAAATGGGATGGGTTTATTATTACCGGTGCACCACTGGGGACAATCCCTTTTGAAGAGGTTTATTACTGGGATAAATTTACTGAAATTTTAGAATGGTCTCGTCATAATGTTACTTCCACGCTATTTTTATGCTGGGCGGCACAGGCTGCATTTAAATATTTATACGGCCTAGAAAAAATGACACGTGAAAGAAAACTTTCGGGGATTTACGAGCATACAACACATCATCATCATCATCCTCTAGTACGTGGTTTTGATGACTTCTTTTGGGCGCCGTTGTCACGTTTTGCGGAGTTTGATTCAGAATATACAAGTGCGAATAGTGACTTAACTATTTTTGCTGACGCACCTGAAGCTGGTATCTATTTGGCTGCTAGCCCAGATTGTCGACAAGTATTTATTACCGGTCACCCCGAATATGATGCTGATACGCTCAACAATGAGTACTTGCGAGATCTTGATGAGGGGGTTAATCCGATGTTGCCTGAGAACTATTATCCCAGTGATGATGCACAGCAAACACCCCGTGCAACTTGGCGCAGTCATGGGAATTTATTGTATAGCAATTGGCTGAATTATTGTGTCTACCAAGTAACGCCTTATGATTTATCTGAGTTAATATAAAAATGTGATGAACTTAATAAAATAACTTATAAATAGTTTGCTGTACTGGAAATATGGAGAATCTTAACTATTATTAATGTAGTTAAGAAGGAAAAAGGAGGAATAGTTATTATCTTATATTGTTTTTCAGTAAGGCTAATACCTGATAGGAGTTGCTGTCGGTAGCTCATCGCCCAATGGGTATTGTGGGTTTGGTCTTTTTATTTGACTACTTTCACAGCTTAAAAAAAACATAATGCTGCGAATTTTTTACTAATGGAGGGCTTAGATATTATTACTTCATATCAGTTTGTTAAAAGTGGTAATAAATTTTTAGGAGTCTGTTATTTTAAGCGACTCATCGCCAAATTGGCCTTTTAATTATCACTTTATTTACAACATGGTAGTCGATTATAACCTAAATAAGTTTTAGTTTTGTTGTGAGTATTGAGTGTGTTATTGATCTTTGTATTTTAAATCTGTTTCATTGATAAACGTATTTATTTGGTCGTTTATGTTTTTTCAGATTAATGGAGTACAAACGCTGATGGATGGTAAGAGATCAACAAGCAAAGAAGCTACAAATTCTATTTATTATGATGACATTACAATGTTTTTTTAAGTTAAAGCGAGCTGTCTCTAGCTCGTTTTTTTATTTGTCTGGTAAAGTTGCGAATATCCCCTGCCCATTTATTTCTGCTATCTCTGTTTATACCAATAATCAACTATCAATTTATTCATTATTTATAACAAAATATTTCAATCAGCGGATACCTTTATGACATAAAAGCCGATTGCTTTTATGTTAATATATGTATATTCGAACTGCTTGAATTTGCATCATCAAGTAGCTTGGTCATACCAGTACTTATTAGCAAAAATAGCAGGGAACTCTATGCCAATTAACGATCGTAGCGCACTTATCAAGGCGCAATTAGCAAAACACATTCTTCTTATTGATGGCGGGATGGGCACCATGATCCAGTCCTATAAATTTGAAGAAGAGGATTATCGTGGCAAACGCTTCGCTGATTGGTCATCTGATGTAAAAGGTAATAACGATTTATTGGTGTTAACGCAACCTCGAGTGATTGCTGATATCCATCGTCAATATCTTGATGCGGGTGCCGATATTCTTGAAACTAATACCTTTAACGCAACGACGATTGCGATGGCTGATTACAATATGCAATCGCTTTCTGCTGAAATTAATCGACAAGCGGCGCGTTTGGCGCGCGAAGTTGCTGATCAGAAAACGTCGGAAACACCAGATCGTCCGCGTTTTGTTGCTGGCGTTTTAGGGCCGACAAATCGCACCTGTTCAATTTCACCTGATGTAAACGATCCCGCATTTCGTAACGTCAGTTTTGATGAATTAGTCGAGGCATACAGTGAATCAACCCACGCGTTAATTGCTGGCGGTTGTGATTTGATTTTAATTGAAACTATTTTTGATACGCTTAATGCCAAAGCGGCTGTTTTTGCGGTCAGTGGCGTCTTTGAAGAACTGGGTTATAAATTGCCCGTTATGATCTCCGGTACGATAACCGATGCTTCTGGGCGCACGCTGTCGGGACAAACAACCGAAGCATTTTATAACTCGCTGCGCCATATTGAACCAATTTCATTTGGCTTGAACTGCGCGCTTGGTCCTGATGAACTGCGTCAATATGTACAAGAGATGTCACGTATTTCAGAAACCTATGTTTCAGCGCACCCCAACGCAGGGTTACCTAATGCGTTTGGTGAATACGACTTAGAAGCCGATGAAATGGCTGTGCATATTAAGGAGTGGGCTAAAAGTGGTTTCTTAAATTTAGTCGGGGGCTGTTGTGGTACCACACCCGAGCATATTCGCGCCATGGCGGGTGCTGTTGCAGGGGTTAAACCGCGCGTATTACCTGATATTGAAATTGCTTGTCGCTTAAGTGGGTTAGAAGCATTAACAATACGCAATGATTCATTATTCCAGAACGTCGGTGAGCGTACCAATGTGACCGGATCGGCACGTTTTAAACGTTTAATTATGGATGAACGCTATGATGAAGCATTAGAAGTTGCACTTCATCAAGTTGAAGCTGGCGCAGATGTTATTGATATTAATATGGATGAAGCGATGCTTGATTCGCTGTCTGCGATGAAACGCTTTCTCAATTTATGTGCCTCTGAGCCAGATATTTGTAGAGTACCCATTATGGTCGATTCTTCTAAATGGGAAATTTTAGAAGCGGGTCTTAAGTGTGTGCAAGGTAAAGGGATTGTTAACTCAATCAGTATGAAAGAGGGCGTTGATAAGTTTATTGAGCAGGCGAAGTTAATTCGTCGTTATGGTTTTGCGATGATAGTCATGGCCTTTGATGAAAAGGGCCAAGCGGATACTCGAGCGCGTAAATTTGAAATCTGTAAACGCTCCTATGATATTTTGGTTAATCAAGTGGGATTCCCGCCGGAAGATATTATTTTCGATCCCAATATATTTGCAGTGGCAACAGGCATCGCAGAGCATAATAATTATGCCGTTGATTTTATTGAAGCGGTTAAAGATATTAAAGAGAATTTACCCCATGCGATGATTTCCGGTGGTGTCTCCAACGTATCTTTCTCTTTCCGTGGTAATAACCCTGTGCGTGAAGCAATTCATGCCGTATTTCTTTATTACTGTATTCAAAACGGTATGGATATGGGCATTGTCAATGCCGAACAATTAGCTATTTACGATGATATTGAAAAGGATCTTAAAAAAGCAGTTGAAGCGGTTATATTGAATACCAGCCCAGATGCTACCGACGCTCTCTTGGATATAGCCGAAAAATATCGCGGTGCAGGTGCAGAAAAAATCGATGATGGTAAAGCCTTAGAGTGGCGAAACCTACCTGTTAACGAGCGTATCGCCCATGCTTTAGTGAAAGGAATTACTGAGTTTATTGAAGCCGATACAGAAGAAGCACGTAGTCACGCAGAAATGCCCATCGATGTGATTGAAGGGCCATTAATGGATGGCATGAATATCGTAGGTGATCTTTTTGGTGAGGGGAAAATGTTTCTTCCTCAGGTGGTAAAATCTGCACGCGTGATGAAACAAGCGGTCGCATATCTCAATCCCTATATTGAAGCAACAAAACAGGCTGGGACAACCAATGGTAAGATCGTGATGGCAACCGTTAAAGGTGATGTTCACGATATTGGCAAAAATATAGTTGGTGTTATTTTACAGTGTAATAATTACCAGATTATCGATCTTGGTGTGATGGTGTCCTGTGAAAAAATTATCAAAACGGCAATTACAGAAAAAGCCGATATCATTGGCTTATCTGGTTTAATTACGCCTTCTCTTGATGAAATGGTCTATGTTGCCAAAGAGATGCAGCGTCAAGGTTTAAAACTGCCTCTTTTAATTGGCGGCGCAACAACATCGAAAGCCCATACTGCCGTTAAAATTGAGCAGAATTATGACCAGCCTGTGGTGTATGTCTCGAATGCCTCTCGTGCTGTAGGCGTTTGCCAGAAATTATTAAACCCAAAAAACAAACCCGAATTTGTTGAAAAACTCAATGAAGATTACCGTCGCGTACGTGAGCAATATGAAAATAGGCGTCCGCGCAGCGCTGCCGTATCACTGCAACGAGCACGCGCGAATAGCGCAAAAATAGATTGGGCTAATTACCAGCCGCCAGTGCCAAATCAGCTCGGGACGCAAGTAATTAAGCAGATGTCGATTAGTGTATTACGTGATTATATAGATTGGACTCCTTTCTTTATGACTTGGGGGCTGGCGGGTAAATATCCACGTATTCTTGACGATGAAGTGGTTGGCGAAGAGGCAAGCCGTGTTTTTAATGACGCTTTAGAAATGCTCGATATAGTTGAAGCACAAGGCGAAATTTCTGCAAACGGTATTGTCGGTATTTTTCCTGCCAATAGCATCGGGGATGATATTGAAATCTATGCCGATGAATCTCGAACAGAAATAATACAAGTGGGTCATCACCTGCGCCAGCAATCGGAGAAAAAAGCGCCTTTTGTTAACCATTGCTTGGCGGACTATATCGCTCCTAAATCGTCTGGGGTTGCTGATTATATTGGCGCATTTGCGGTGACTGGCGGTATTGGCGAACGACAGGTAGCTGAACGCTATCGAACTGATAATGATGATTATAATGCGATTTTAGTACAAGCTGTTTGTGACCGTTTAGCAGAGGCTTTTGCCGAGTACCTGCATCAAAAAACACGTAAAGAGTATTGGGGATTTGCAGCGCATGAAACATTAGCCAATGATGATCTTATTCGTGAGAAATACCAAGGTATTCGCCCTGCGCCGGGTTATCCCGCCTGCCCTGAACACTCAGAAAAAGAGGTTATTTGGGATTTAATGGATGTTGAGCAACAGATCGGCATGCAATTAACCAGTAGTTACGCTATGTACCCTGGGGCTGCTGTATCGGGCTGGATATTCTCGCATCCCGAAAGTCGTTATTTTGCAGTGGCAAAAATTCAGCAAGACCAACTTGATGATTATGCCTTGCGTAAAGGTTGGGACAAATTAACAGCAGAAAGATGGTTAGGCCCCAATTTGTCATAATTATTATTACTATAAGAGGGGCGAATTTGCCCCCCTTTCAGCTATTAAACGCAATTATTCCACAATTTATTTGCTAATAATTTAATAGGCCTTTATTTATCGCGCCTATCTCTCTATCATTAACGATCCATTTTTAAGTTGGTTGCACAGATGCCTAAGATTACCCAGCAAGATATTTTTACTAGTTTCGGTCGTAATATAATTGACCGTGGCACACGCTATTTTAAAGAAAGTCGCGTGCTATCTTGTGAATATGATAACGAAACTAATACGCTCAGTGGCAGTGTAAAAGGCAAACTTGAGATCCCTTATCAAACCAGTGCCTCAATTAAAAAATCCAACAAAGGGGGCTTTATTATCCACAGCAACTGCACTTGCCCAGTTGGCTGGAACTGTAAACATGCCGTCGCACTGTTACTTGCTTATCAAGCGGGCACCCCCAATTATAATATCGAAAACAGCTATCAAACTTGGTTTGAGTTATTGCAGGGGCAGCTGACGAAAAAACAACCCGCGTCAAGCGGTGGTGCTTATCAAGGCTATTTCCGCCTTTCATTTAATAAAAGCACTTACAACCACGCGTTGCAGTATCTGCAAGTTGAGTATGGATCAATGCGTTTTCTGAAAAGCGAAAACGTCAGTGTTTTTGCGGAAAAAGATCTGCTTTCAGTGGTTGAAAATGAAGCTTGGATGGAAAGCTATAAATGGGTAACGGCAGAGGATGTCAGTATTCTACAACTGCTTTTAGCCAAAGAGGGGCGGGTCGCTAAACTGCCTAAAACCTCTATCCATAGTGAGCATGATCTATTAGCGTTGCAAAAAATATTAGCGACTGGACGGTGTTTTTGGAAAGATCTCTCTTTACCTTTACTGGGTGCTGAAAGTCGAAAACTGTCATTACAATGGATTGAACAAGATGAACAGTTAAAACAGCTACAAGTCACATTGCAAGATAGTGAAAACTGGCTGTTGGTACCTACGCCGACTCCTTATTATATTGATACAGATAAAGGTTTCGTCGGTGCCATTGAAAGTGAATTTGATAGTCATTGGATCCTGTCTTTATTACAAACACCACCACTTGCTGATAAACAGTGTGTGCACTTTACCCAAGAAGTTTCACTGCGTTTTCCTAATGCGCTTTTACCTAACCCAATTAATTATCCAACGCGCGAAATTAACGCTAATTTGCAGGTTATCTGCTCGCTTAATGAAGCAACGATCAAAGAGCAACGCATGTTCATCGCGCGCTTGTTTTTCCGCTATGGTGAACTGATCCTCAACCCAAGTGTGGTTGATGATCCCACGCGTACACAGTTTATGCTGGCCAATGAAATAATCACCATTGAGCGCGACATTGATCATGAAGATTTAGCGATAAAGCAGTTCGAGAATTTATGTTTATTAGATCCGCTATTGTACGATTCTAAACAGCCGAAAGCAGGTCAGTTATTGGGCATTCTGCCGCCTGAACTGGGGGGATCACAACAGTTCCAGTGGCTATCTCTCTTAACTGCACATAAGGCACGTTTAGAAGTGTTCGGTTGGCACTTTGAGATATCGCTTGATCTAGCATTGTCGAGTGAAAAAATAGATAGCATTGATATCGAGATAGAAGAGCAGGGACACTGGTTTGATCTTGGTGTGTCGATTGAGATTGAGGGCAAACGGATTGAATTATTGCCTTTGCTTCTCGAGTGGTTGCGCAATAATGAAGATTGGCAGGAACATCTGTTTGATATATTGCTCCCTCAGGCTAACGGTAAACCGTTGCGCATTAAACGTACCTCTATTCAGCCTATTTTATCTATTTTACAAGAGTTGGGGGAGGTTAATAATGACAGTATCCATCTACCGCAAAGCCAAGCTGCATTATTGGCTCAGTTGCCTGAAATTAATCGCTGGGTAGGTGGTAATCATGTCAAAGCCTTGGCCGAAAAGCTAACTAACTTTACCGGTATTCAGGAGGTGTCATTACCTGAAGATCTCAATGCGACACTGCGCGATTATCAGCTGACTGGTTTGAATTGGTTAGTTTTTTTAAATGAATATGGATTTTCTGGCGTATTGGCCGATGATATGGGATTAGGTAAAACTATTCAGGCATTGGCTTATCTGCTTTATAAAAAGCAGCATCAGCAACAACGTTCTGAGCCGGCTTTGGTTATTTGCCCTACCTCCTTAGTCGGTAACTGGTTAAATGAAGCGACTAAATTCACTCCCACATTAAAAGTGCTAGTTTTACATGGTGTCGATCGTCATAAGCATTTTGCATCGATACCCGATTATGATCTGGTGATCACCACTTACCCATTAGTCGGTCGAGATTTCAGCCAGCTAGAAACAGTCACTTTTTCTGATTTAATTCTAGATGAAGCACAAACCATTAAAAACCCATTGGCGAAAATGACCAAAAGTATCAAACAGCTCAATGCTAAGCAGCGTTTATGTTTAACGGGGACGCCGATGGAAAACCATTTAGGTGAACTTTGGTCATTGTTTGATTTCTTAATGCCTGGTTTCTTAGGAACGCATAGCACCTTTAACCGTTTTTATCGCAAAGGGATCGAAGGCGAAGGCAACCAGCAAGTACAAAATTGGTTAATTCAGAAAACTCAGCCATTTTTATTACGCCGTACTAAAGATGAAGTGGCTAAAGAACTGCCTGCAAAAACAGAAATTATACATAAAATTGTTTTACCGAATGATCAACGTACTTTATATGAAAGTATCCGTATCACGATGGAAGCCAAAGTCCGTGATCTACTTAAAGAAAAAGGGATGGCAAGGAGCCGTATAGAGTTTCTTGATGCGCTGCTTAAACTACGTCAGGCTTGCTGTGATCCGCGCTTAGTCAAACTTGAGAATGCCAAACAGATTAAAGGTTCGGCCAAGTTAGACTTTCTGATGGAAATTGTGCCGCCAATGATTGAAGAGGGACGACGTATTTTAATCTTTTCGCAATTTGCGCAGATGTTGGCATTAATTGAACAATCGCTGCAAGAAAGAGGGATTGATTTTGTCAAATTGACAGGACAAACACGTAACCGAACAGAGGTGATTGATAAATTCCAAGCCGGTGAAGTGCCAATCTTCCTTGTTTCCTTAAAAGCAGGCGGTGTAGGGCTTAATTTAACGGCAGCGGATACCGTGATTCATTATGATCCTTGGTGGAATCCTGCAGTTGAAAAGCAAGCTACGGATAGGGCTTATCGAATTGGTCAGGATAAACCCGTTTTTGTGTATAAATTAATTTGTGAGCAAACGGTTGAAGAACGTGTTTTAGCTCTGCAGGCTCGTAAACAGAGACTCGCTGATAGCGTCTACGGAACAGACCAAGAAGAGAAATTCGCTCCAGATAATAGTGATGCGTTGTTAAAGTTATTTGAACATTATTGATAGCACCTTGGTGTACTTTTTGTTGTATAAGTCACCAACATGGTTCTATCGGCTTGTTTAGTTATTCTGATTTAATTGCTTAACTAGCTTCATAAAAAGTGGCGTTGTCTCTTTAAACAGTGGCTCAATTTTTATCATTTTGCTGTGTTTATTCATTCTCGCCACCGTTTTCATCGCCGGTCTGAAGATCATTTTAAAATAGGTTTCATTTTCTTCAACACAAAACTCATCTTCAGAAAAATGGCCCTGCCCACTCGGTTGGTAAGCACTAAAAATATTTACCAGCACGCTCATGCTCGGTCCTGAAACCCGATGTTGGGCTAATGTCATGCCTGCTGCGTTGGAGATGATAATTTCAAATGGGTTGGAGCGATAAGCTAATACGCTATATATTTTTCGTAATTGAGCGGATGTCGGTTTAACGGCCGTATGAATTTTACCGTCGATACAAAAACGCACCAGTTGCTCTCTGGCCATAAAGGCTATCATATCGGTATCGATAATCGAGTGATCTTGGCCGAGGAAAGAGGGCAGCAGCTTTAGCACATCTAAATGATTTTTACGTTTAAAGGTATTACTGCGGTCTAAATGTAGTAACCGCCCGTCTGGGAGAATATAGCCCGCTTCATTTATATTATGGGTTAACCCCAGCACGGCAACCAGTTTGTCAGTATCATTTTCAGGAATATCGCTTTGATCGATGTCTATATTCATAATAACCCCTAATGATTAATAATAATGTCAGATAAAGGAATGCAGCTGCAGGAAAGAATATAACCTTGCTGTTTCTCTTGATCGCTTAATCCTTCGTCATTTAGCGTGGTCACTTCGCCCTCTATTAGTTTTACTTTACAGCGTCCGCACTGACCGCCTCGGCATGAGTATGGGATATCAATTCCTGCTTGCTCGGCCTGATCTAATAACAGCTGCTGATTATCTCCCGTCGTCGTGATATCGGCTCCTTGATAATATATCTCAATATTTTTTTTGTTGCTGGCTTGTTGCTCTTGTTTTTCACTATAAAATCGAGCCCCTTGTGTGCTTATTATTTTTATCTCATCACCCGTACGGATAATTCCACTGTTAAGCGGGATTAAGTTTTGCCCAAAATCGATATTACCTTGGTGGTAACGGAAGGTTGCCAACGTTTTTAATGGCTGATCGTTATCGGCAACCCCAGTTTGCGGATCGACATTAGTAAACAGACAGCGTGAACAGGGCTTACTGACTTCGAACTCTACCTCTCCAATCTTAATACGTGCCCAGCTATCCTCAATAAAGGGGAAATCACCTTGCACAACAATATTAGGGCGGAAATGCAGTGGCGTGACCGGTTTCTCTAAACGTGCATTGAGAAAGTCGACCGAGGTTTGATTGATTAATAACAACGGGTAGCCATCTGCGAATGAAACTTGCGTTTTTCGGTTTTTTAACAGGCGCTTTGTTTCGTCGCTAAAAAAAACAAGTTGGCAGGGGTATTGCAAATAGTTTGAAAACCATTGGTCATAATCGTCATGACAATGTAATACCTCGACCGTATCAGACCAAACTTGGCTGGTTTGCATGCTTGTGCTGAATTGTTCGGGATCAATGCTAAGTGTCGGCATATTGGGGGCATCCACTAATAACAGCTTTCGTGAAAACTGTACCGTTATTTGTGTTAATTGTGGATGAGTTCGTCCGGTGATAAATTCCCCTTGCAGATCAACTAACATATAGCGGCGATCAAAACGTAATCCCTTTTCTTCCACATAGGCCGCCGGCTGGTTGATCGCCTTGATCGATTTAATTGGATAGATGTAAATATCGTTAAGTATTTGCAAATTAATTGCCTCCTTAATTATTCAGTACGCTCAGCCAAGTAGCCCTTATAATCAGGTATGCGCGTATAATAGCTATTATTGATATGCAGTGAATCCATCAGAAAATCAGCAGTGGCGATATTGGTTGCAACCGGAATATTCCATACAGCAGCTAAACGCAATAATGCTTTTACATCGGGATCGTGCGGCACCGCATTCATCGGATCCCAAAAGAAAATAAGCACATCTATTTCTCCCTCTGCAATTTTTGCTCCGAGCTGCTGATCGCCTCCCATTGGACCTGAGAACAAACATTTTATCGGCAATCCTAGCTCTTTAGATAAAAGCGATCCCGTTGTTCCCGTTGCATAAAGGTGATGTGATTTTAATGCTTCGCTGCGTCTTTCTGACCAAGCCAGTAGTTCCTGCTTCATATGATCGTGCGCAACCAGTGCAATATTTTTGTTCTTCGGTAGTTCGCGTGTTGTATATTTCATTTTTAACCCTTCAATAATCGCCAATAACTTGTAAAGTAAACCGTATAAGTTAAGCTAATACAAATAGTCATTCATCTTGTTGTATTTTAGGTTAAACCTCAAATATATTTTTCGGAGTTTTGTATGAGAAATAGTGAACAGTTATCTCTATATTTTGCAAATCAATTACCTACGTTATTAATCGCTCACCCAACTTTTAAGTTTATAGGACTAAAAATAAAGCAGGAAGATAGTCAAAGCGCATTGCATTCTATCTATATTGAAAAAGAAAATATATCTGATGAACTGCCTTTTAGATCACTTGTTACGGTTGCTGAATGGGACGGTAAAAGCGAGGAAGAAGAGTTTTTTTTAGAAGCATTAACCGCAGAACGTTTAATGGAAAAACTGCAGCATTTTGATGCCATTGGCTCGTTTGTATTTTTTAAGATCCCAAGCTCAGTGACGATGGACACCGTACATATGTACCCGCAAGCGATGTTCTGTAAGTTATTTCCTGAGTTAGGTGAATTTAACCGTCACGCATCAGCTGAAAAACTACTTGCACTTAAAGAGCAATCCGTTGCTTTATTAACAGGGCTAGAAGATCGTTTGAAGCGCGGTTAACATAAATAGACGATAAAAAAAAGGGCGTATTAATTTGATTAATACGCCCTTTCTAGTTATGCATAACGAATGTTATAAGAGCCGCTCCAATTAAGCCGAATAATGTTTATCGCCAAAGAGTAATTTGTACATTAACCAGATAGTTAGAATTAAAGTCAGGGTGACAGATATAAAGTTTGAGCCGAGCTCAGGGTGTCGCGCGCCGAGAAAAGCGGCATAAGAGGAGCCGCCAATAATAAGCGCAGCCCAAGCTGGGCGGATACTGACCTCGTTTTGCGCTTCTTTAATATAAAGGCTATAAAAATAGTTAACGGCAAAAAACAGAGTTAAGAACGGGAAAGGAGAGAAAGGAATTGCCGCAATGGTTAATATTGAGAAACAAGCGTTGGCGGAAAGCCCGATTAAAAAGGTGTAAGCAATCCATTTTAATGAAATTGTATGTTGACTCATAAACAGCTTCCTTTAATAAGATAAATGTTATCAAGATAAAAATAACATGATAAGTAATTTTTTACTCTTTTTATTTTACCGCGAATCTAATTTACAACCAACATTCTATGTGTAATAAGTTTGTATAACAAATGGGCGATAATTGTTAAACTTATCACTCCATCGTATATCTTCTTCAGAGGTTTAGCATGTCTAAGCATAAAAATAACAGTGATAAAAAACAGTACGATTACGATGCTATTGTGATTGGCAGCGGTCCCGGCGGAGAAGGGGCGTCAATGAAACTGGCAAAAGGAGGCCTGCGTGTTGCTGTTGTTGAAAAATACAAGGAGATTGGTGGTGGCTGTACGCATTGGGGCACTATCCCTTCAAAAGCATTACGCCACAGCGTTAGCCAGCTGATTGAAATTAATAATAATGCCTTTTTCTCACGCCACTACCCGCAGACAAAACCCTTCACTTTTGCCGATGCATTGACTCACAGCGAGCAGGTCATTAGCAAACAGGTAATGATGCGCCGTGGCTTTTACCAGCGCAACAACTGTGAGTTACATTTTGGTGAGGCATCATTTGTTGATAAACATACGCTTATTATTAAAAGCGAGGATGGCTCATCTGAGCAGATAAGTGCAAAAGACATTATTATCGCCACGGGCTCTCGCCCTTATCACCCCGACGATATTGACTTTACTGCTCGCCATATTTACGACAGTGATACTATTCTCTCTTTAAATGACCACCCGCAACATATTGCTATCTATGGTGCAGGCGTTATTGGATCAGAGTATGCTTCTATTTTTAGAGGGTTAGGTGTTAAAACGGATCTGATTAATACACAAGATCGCCTGCTCTCATTTTTAGACACTGAGATGTCAGACGCGATCTCTTACCATTTTAGAAACTCGGGCATTATTTTACGCCACGATGAAGCCTATGAAAAAATTGAAGCGACAGAGCAAGGCGTTGTCTTGCATTTTAAATCGGGCAAAAAAATGCAAGCCGACTGCCTGCTTTTTGCCAACGGTCGCACCGGCAATACCGACACATTAAATTTGAGTCATGTTGGATTAACGCCGGATCAACGCGGGCAGTTGACGATTAATCAGCACTACCAAACTGAAGTGAATAATATCTATGCGGTCGGTGATGTGATTGGTTATCCCAGTCTTGCCAGCGCTGCTTATGATCAAGGGCGAATTGCTGCGCACGTTATATTGACCCGCGAAGGTCAGAAAAAATTGATTAAAGATATCCCAACCGGTATCTATACTATTCCTGAAATGAGCTCTGTGGGTAAAACCGAACAGATGTTAACTCAGCAAAAAATCCCTTATGAAGTTGGCCGAGCACAGTTTAAAGATTTAGCGCGATCGCAAATATTAGGCTGTGAAGTGGGTAGTTTAAAAATACTCTTTCACCGAGAAAGTAAAGAGATCCTCGGTATTCACTGCTTTGGCGAGCGTGCAGCTGAGATTATTCATATCGGTCAAGCTATTATGGAACAGGAAGGGAAGGCTAATAATATTGAGTATTTTGTTAATACCACCTTTAATTACCCGACAATGGCAGAGGCTTATCGGGTGGCTGCGCTGAATGGATTAAACCGATTATTTTAATTTCGCTATTAAAGCGGCGCTCAAGCCGTTTTATCTTTGAGCGCTTTGAGTGTTAATAATAATGCGGCAATGCTGCGAGCTTCCTGGAAGTCTTCCCTTGCTAATAACTGGTCTACGTTAGCAAGAGGCCATTTTATCACCTCTAACGGTTCGGGCTCATCACCTGGCAACTTTTCAGGGTAAAGATCAGTGGCCATAAATAGCGTCATTTTACTACTGAAATGACTGGGTGGCATATTCACCTTTTTGAGTTTTTGCAGCTTGTTTGTACCAAACCCAACCTCTTCCTTTAACTCTCGGTTGGCCGCTATCTCAGCCGTTTCTCCAGGATCCATAAGCCCTTTAGGGAAGCCTAGCTCATAGGAATGCGTACCCGCTGCATATTCTCTAATTAGTAATAACGTCTCTTTATCAAAAAATGGAACAATCAGTACCGCGCCCTGATGATGGCTACGCATCCGTTCAAATTCACGCTGTTGACCATTACTAAATTTAAGCTGCAATGATTCAATTTTAAAAAATCGGCTACTAGCAATGAGGGTACATTTTAAAATTTCGGGTAATGCCGGCGATTGACTCATATAAACTCTCTTTAACCTGCGGGTAACATTTATATCCATAATACTTCAAGATGCGAAGTCAGCAAGACAAATTGTGCCGAGAGGATAGGCACAAAATTGAAGTATAGTTGTTCTACATAGATATATTATAACAACGCTGATTGGTATGAGTTGCCTTTCCCTAAGGGGCTTAGCTCCAAAGGCCCTCATGTTGCACCTCGCTCTGGTCTTTGAGTGAGTGTCAGAAAAGCATCTGAGGTAACATGGGTATAATTGCAAATGTAGCTCTATTGCGATTATCTTTTAACGCAGAAAAAGAAAGTAGAGGTCTTCGCGTCTTTGTAGTAATCACCATTTTAGCGCTATTACAGATGCTAATTGTGCTTATCTTTGATAGCATCAAAATATTCGTTTATTAATGAGATGACTGACTAATGACTGCGCAAATAATTCGTATTGCGACGCGCCATAGCCCGCTGGCAATGTGGCAGGCCAACTTTGTTAAAGCTGAGCTGCTAAAATATCATCCGCATTTAACGGTTGAGCTAGTGGCAATGAAAACTATGGGTGATAAGATTCTAGATACGCCGTTAGCTAAAGTTGGTGGTAAAGGGCTGTTTGTTAAAGAGTTGGAAGTAGCAATGTTAGAAGGGCGTGCCGATATTGCCGTGCACTCGATGAAAGATGTGCCTGTCGATTTCCCCGACGGGCTAGGTTTAACGGTGATTTGTAAGCGTGAAGATCCACGTGATGCATTTGTTGCCAATCATTACCAAAACATCGAGCAGTTACCACAAGGCGCTATTGTTGGTACTTCTAGTTTACGTCGTCAATGTCAGTTACGCGCATTACGGCCCGACCTTATTATTAAAGATCTGCGCGGTAACGTGAATACCCGACTACGCAAGTTAGATGAAGGGCAATATGATGCGATTATTTTGGCTGCAGCTGGCTTGATCCGTTTGCAGATGCACGCGCGTATTCGCTGTTATATTGCGCCAGAGGTTTGTCTACCCGCGGTTGGGCAAGGTGCGGTCGGTATTGAGTGTCGTTTGCATGATGTACACACCATCGCGTTATTAAAACCCTTGGAAGATGCACAGACACGCATCCGTGTGACTGCTGAACGCGCCATGAATCTTGCACTACAAGGAGGTTGTCAGGTGCCTATTGGTAGTTTTGCTGTACTCGACAATGAGCAGCTTTTGCTGCGCGGTCTAGTCGGCAGTGTCGATGGTAAAAATATTATTAGAAAACAGATACGTGGTCATCAAGACGATGCAGAGCAACTTGGATTGTCACTTGCGCAGCAGCTACTCGATAGCGGTGCTAAAGAAATACTGGCTGAAGTGTATCGCCAAGCATGAGCCCTATCGCTAAACCGCGTTTACTTATTACCCGTTTTGCAGTTGATGCCTTACGCTTAGCTAAGTTGCTTGATGAGCAAGGAACCTTTGCACTGGCGCAACCGCTGCTGGCTGTGCAAAAAAGTGCGGAGTTTGCCGACGCGATGCATATCTTTGCAAAAAAGTACGATTATATTATTGCCGTCAGCCGCAATGCAGTGGACTACGCCGATCGGGCTCTTGCCGGGAAAAGCTGGCCCATTGCTATTTATTTAGCGGTAGGGAAAAGAACCGCAGAAAAGTTATGCACGGTAACGGAGCAAAAAGTTATTATCCCACACGGACAGTTTGACAGCGAAGGTTTGTTGGCCTTGCCTTGTTTGGCTCTACCACAAGGTAAACGGGTACTTATTGTACGTGGTGTTGGTGGACGTGAGCTGCTCGCAGAAAGATTAACCGCTCGTGGTGCTATTATTGAGTATTATCAGCCCTATCAGCGTGTCGTTATTAATTTAAGTGCGAAGTTGGTAGTGGAGCAATGGCAGCAGCAAAGGATTAACGGCGCAATTGTCGGTAGCCTTGAGTTATTAGAAAGGTTAACCGAACTGCTGCCTAGTGAAGAATCTCTGTGGTTAAAAAAAATGACGATTTATGCGCCTAGTAAACGTATCACAGATCATGCTATAAGATTGGGGTGGTCTAATGTGGAAGTGCTGCCCGGTATGTCAGATAAGCAGATCGTTGATTATTTTAAATAAAATGAATAGTTCTATCGTTCTTTAGATGTGAGGTCGTTATGACAGAAAATAAAGCCAGTAATGAGCTGAAAATAGAAGAGAAAATCGTTATGCCTAAAAAAACGCTCCCGCAAACGGATACTCCAGCGTCCCCTAAAAACAAAAAAAGCGCCAAGCTGGCTATTTTTATCGCTTTGTTGTCACTTGTTTTGCTATTTGTTGCGCTAGTATTGGGCGGTTACTTCTACCAAAAAGATCAAAAATTAAATGCGCAGCAGCAGTTGCAAATTAATCATTTAGGAGAACAATTATCTGCACAGGTAACTAAGCAGCATAAACAAGCAGAGTACGGTCAACAATTACAATCTAATTTTAAAATCGAAATGGAGCAGATTAATTCTCAGCTTCAACAAGTTCAAAATGAAAATAAATTATATAAAACGGATATACAAGCCCTACAACGTACGTTGGCGGAGGCAAGAGTACGTCATCCGAATGATTGGGTTTTGGCTGAGGTTGAATACTTGGTGTCGCTTGCGGGAAGAAAAATTTGGCTCGAAAGAGATATCCCTACTGCAATCGCGCTGTTATTGACAGCAGACAAACGCATTGTTGAGTTAAGTGATTCGAGTTTAAGTGTTTTACGGTCGATGCTGCTTGATGATATTAACATGTTAGAAGCCTTACCCAAGCGCGATCCTGACGGCCTAGTAATCGCCCTCTCTAGTCTAGAGCGTCGTATTGATAAGCTAGTTGTTTTGGGGGGCGAAACGGCTCAGGCGGCAGAAAAGAAAGCAACCGGCATTTCTACTGATATTAATGACTGGCAGGAAAATTTAGCTAAGTCATGGTCTGATTTTGTGAACGGATTTATTGTTATTAATAAGCGTGAAACACAACTACAAGCATTACTTTCTCCACAACAACGCTGGTATTTGAAAGAGAAATTACGTAATGATTTAGCCAAAGCAGAATTTTCTATTTACCGAGAGCAGCAAGATATTTACGATATAGCGCTGCACAGTGCGACTGATTTACTCAAAAATTACTTCGATTTAACTGATAATACGACCAGCCACTTTTATAAGACTATCCAAGAGTTAGGCCAGCGAAAAATATCAATTAACTACCCTGATCAATTAAAAACAGCCCCTTTACTGGATCGGATCATACAGCAGCGTGTACAAAAATCACTCGCTGCTGGCTCTGCCGAGTAGGAGAAAATTATGATGCGAATTATTATTATTATTGCAGTGCTATTAGCTGGGCTGATTTTAGGACCTGAGATCAGTGCCAATAAAGGTTATATTTTAGTCTCTTTTGATGCTTATACTACCTATGAAATGACTATTATCAATGCCATTTTTATTGCCATTGTTTTTTATTTTTTATTGCTATTTGCGGAGTGGTTATTACGTAAACTGCTGTCGATGAGTGCATTAACACGTGGTTGGTTTGGCCGCCATAGGACTCGGAAAGCACAAAAAAATAGCGTCTTAGGTATGCTGGCACTGTTTGAAGGTGATACTAAACAAGCGCAAAAATTACTCGAGCAATCAGCTCCGCGCAGTGAATCGCCAGCATTGACTTATATCGCAGCAGCTAAAGCGGCGCATTCTCAGAAAAAATATGATCTGCGTGATGAATATCTACAACAGGCTTGTGATAGCCAGCCAGCGTGTGAGCTGGCGGCCGGGCTGGTGGGTGTCGAGCTACAGTTAGAGGCAAAACAGTATGAAAATGCGCTGACCAGATTAGAGTCATTGGAGAATAAATTTCCGAAGAATAGGCGTATTAGCGAGCTCTATCTGTTGACCTACCCCGCATTGGGTAAATGGCAACAATATTTAGGGTTATTAAATACTAAACGGCGCGCTTTTTCATTTGATGATCAGGCGTTTGACTCCATGCTGTTGGATGCTCACCAGCATCTTTTTAAGCAGCTTGCCTTACAAAGTGCTGATGCTTTGAAAAGCTACTGGGAGAAAAAAACCTCGCGTTGGATGCATAAAGACCTGCATTACCAGCAAATCTTATTAGATGCTTATATTGCAGCTGGCTATGACAAATTTGCTGAGCAATTTTTATTAGATAAACTTAATAAGCAGTTCTTACCAGCGCTGCTTACTTACCTCGATAAATTGACCCTTAGTGATCACTATCCATTAATTTTATTACTGGAGAAAAAGCTTAAAAAAGAACCGCAAACGGGCTTGATTCATCAAGCGCTGGCGAAGTTAAAGCTTAAAGAAGATAAAGTTAATGCTGCTATTGAGCATTTGAAGATAAGTATTGAAACGGTACCGAATAGTGCCGATTTTGTACTGCTTGCGAACCTTCTAGAAAAAGAAGACTGTCAGGATGATGCGCTCTACTATTACCGTAAAGGGTTGATTTTTGCAACCTCTGTAGCACCTTTGTAGTTGTCATTAAAATGCAATAAAGCCGAGGTAACATAACTCTGAGCAGGAGATTATCTGCTGCTTTTTATGGCCTATTTATGATTTTATAAGAGTAAAAAAATGTCAGTCATACATCCCATTTTCCCGATCCCCATTGCAGACAGCGCGGCAAAAATAATTTTAACGCCCTGTCCCGGTACAAAAGGCGCAGCACTGATTGCTTCTCTTGAACAGCTAAAAGCAGCAGGTGCTGAGGCGGTGCTGACTTTAATGACGCACAGTGAGCTGGAAAAAAACAGTTTGTCGGGGATTGGCGAAGCAGTCATCGCGCAGGGGATGAGCTGGTTTCACCTACCCATTGTTGATGATCATATTCCAGAAGCAGAGTTTTTGCGAGCTTGGAAAAACGCCGGACCTGCAGTGCAGTGTCTCCTTACACAAGGAAAAAGCATCGCCATTCACTGTAAAGGAGGCTCGGGGCGCACCGGTTTGCTTGCTGCGCAGATTCTTTTGCAGCGTGGTGAATGCATGGAACCAACAATGGCGTGTATTCAGGCTGTTCGAGCGAATGCTTTTACACACGTTTGCCAACGCGATTATTTGAACGCGTTGGATCAAAGCCTCAAGTCACAATAAAGGATATAAAAAATGACCATTAAAGTCGGAATTAACGGTTTTGGTAGAATCGGCCGTTTACTGATGCGCGCTGCTTATGATTGGAGCGATATCGAGTTTGTGTTAGTTAATGATTGCGCTGGCGATGCACAAACACTGGCGCATCTTCTTGAATTTGATTCAGTGCAGGGGCGTTGGGGGCATCAGGTTAACGCTTGTGATAATCATATTATTATCGGCAAGCATAAAATAAAATGCACACAGCAAAGCGACATTGACGCCGTCGATTGGTCCGATTGCGATGTGGTCATTGAAGCAACGGGTGTT
The DNA here is from genome assembly GCF_022267535.1 of Psychromonas antarctica. Taxonomy (GTDB): domain Bacteria; phylum Pseudomonadota; class Gammaproteobacteria; order Enterobacterales; family Psychromonadaceae; genus Psychromonas; species Psychromonas antarctica. The sequence goes on along the minus strand of NZ_JAHNZV010000004.1, from coordinate 57,714 downwards.
CACCGCGATCCTACGCTGCTGCAACGCTATTTAACTCAAGGGGTAAAACGCGTGGTGGTATCTGCTCCAGTAAAAGATGCTGCCATAGCCAATATTGTGGTCGGTGTTAACGAGCATATTTTTGAGCCGAACAAACACCGAATTGTGACAGCCGCTTCTTGTACCACTAATTGTCTTGCGCCTGTTATTAAAGTAATTAATGAGAAGTTAGGTATTGAACAGGTCTGTTTTACCACTATTCATAATCTCACCAATACGCAGACTATTTTAGATGCGCCACACAAAGATTTGCGCCGCGCCCGTGCATGTGGCATGAGTTTGATTCCCACTACCACTGGCTCCGCCAAAGCGATTGTGGAGATATTTCCAGAGCTTAAAGATCGCATTGATGGGCATGCTGTACGCGTCCCTCTCGCTAATGCATCGTTAACCGATATTGTCATTGATGTTAGCCGCGATACAAATATTGCAGAAGTTAATGCATTACTCAAAAGTGCTTCTGAAAACGAACTCCAAGGTATTTTAGGTTTTGAAGAGAAACCCTTGGTTTCTATCGACTATCGAGGCGATCAACGCTCGACTATTGTCGATGCTCTCTCGACGATGGTGGTGGGGGCTCGCATGGTAAAAATATATGCTTGGTATGATAACGAAATGGGTTATGCAACACGCACTGCGGAATTAGTACGCTTAGTTGGCCGAGCAGATAAGTAACCCCTGATGTTTAATAATTTATCTGCTGAATTAAAGCAATATTGCGTTATTACGGCCAATTACTGGGCGTTTACGCTAACCGACGGTGCCCTGCGCATGCTGGTTGTATTGTATTTTCATCAGCTAGGTTATAGCGCGCTAGAGGTCGCTTTTCTATTCCTGTTTTATGAGTTTTTTGGTGTGCTGACTAATCTTTTAGGGGGATGGCTGGGGGCGCGTGTTGGGCTTAATCGCACCATGAATGTGGGGCTGCTGATGCAGGTGATTGCCCTGCTAATGTTAACCGTTCCCGGTGAATGGCTGATTATTCCCTGGGTGATGTTCGCGCAAGCCTTGTCAGGTATCGCCAAAGATCTTAATAAAATGAGTGCTAAAAGTGCGATTAAACTGTTTGTAAGTGATCACCAACAGGATACGTTATATAAATGGGTGGCTATTTTAACAGGCTCAAAAAACACCCTGAAAGGGGTTGGCTTCTTTTTAGGCGGACTACTGCTGACACTCGTTGGCTTTCAAAGTGCGATGTTATTAATGGCGGCTGGTTTGCTGGTGGTTTTCTGTTTAAGTCTACTCTTGCTTAAAAAAGATCTCGGTAGGGTCAAACGCAAAGTTAAATTCACTGAATTATTTTCCAAAAGCGCCAGTGTTAATATTCTCTCTGCGGCGCGTCTATTTCTGTTTGCTTCGCGTGATGTCTGGTTTGTGGTTGCGTTACCTGTTTATCTCAGTGAAACCTTTGGCTGGAACGCCTGGACGGTCGGTGGTTTAATCGCCCTGTGGATAGTTTTTTATGGTGGCATTCAATCTATCACCCCCTATTTTACAGGTAAAAAATCAGGGCGACTGCCCGATGGTAAAAGTGCCGTTGGATGGGCAATAGCGTTAGCTGTTACCCCTTTGCTGGTGGCTCTTTCGCTGCAATTTTCTAGCGCGTTGTTTATCGCAGGTTTGTTCCTCTTTGGCGCGCTTTTCGCTATCAACTCTTCATTGCACAGCTATCTGATTGTCAGTTATGCACAGAGAGAGGGGGTCTCGCTGGATATTGGTTTCTATTATATGGCCAATGCACTGGGTCGGTTAATCGGCACGCTACTTTCGGGCTGGGTATTTGTTAGTTTTGGTTTAAGTGCCTGTTTGCTCGTTGCCTCGTTTTTTATCGCTATCGCTGCTGGCATTTCAGTGTTTTTGCCGAGACACTCTTCACTTAGTGGGGACCGTGATAGTCACCAAGATAATAATATCTGATAAAAATAGTCAACCTCCTTGAGGTGTTATAATATAACAAAATAGAAATTTATTGAGACTATTTTAATGTTGTTATTAAGTATTTTTGCACTTTTTCTCGGCCCAATTACCTACCGCTTATTTCAGCGCCAACCCGGTTGGCTGGATCTACTTGATGCTTTTATTTTCGTCACTATTTCTGGCCTAGTCTTTTTGCATATCCTGCCTGAAATCCTGCACACAGGCGGATTCATGGTGTTATTGCTGATGGCCATGGGTATGCTTGCACCCAGCTGGATAGAGAAATACTTTCATAGAGCGGCACATCAAGCACATCAGACAACCCTGTTCTTAGGCGTACTGGGTTTAGTTTTGCATGCCAGCATTGATGGCTCCGCTTTAATCGTTTCTGAAGCTGATCATACTGGCTGGTTACTTGCTATTGGTGTGTTATTGCACCGTTTCCCGGTGGGCTTAACGATTTGGTGGTTATTACGTCCTCAGTATGGACGGTTATTACCGCTCGCTATTTTACTGACCATGTCTGCTGCAACATTAGGCGGTGGACTATTAGCGGGTGACTCACTGTTACAACTGGATGGGCAATGGTTAGCTTGGTTTCAAGCCTTTGTGATGGGATCTATTATGCATGTTGTGCTGCATCGCCCTTATCTACACGGCCATGCTCACGTTCATAGTGCGCACGAGACAAGCAACGAAAATAGATACGCAGCAGGAATTGGTAGTTTGTTAGGTGTGATTGTATTAGCTTCTGTGCTTCTACCGCATTGGCTAGGTTATATTGAGGATAGTCATGATAATAGTACTGAAATTGTTCACTCAATGGCATTACAAAACAGTGATACGCTGCTAACCGCAGTACAAGATGATTCTCAAGCGCTGAGTATGCCCCTACATCAAGAGGAGATGGACGACGATCATCAGCAGCTTGGTGATGCGGTAAATCATCAAAGCCACGAGACCGCATTAACACTGCTAAATTTTACTAATATAGCCTTGCACAGCGCGCCGATGTTACTGCTTGCATATCTGTTAAGTGGATTAATGCATTACTTCAAACCCAAATTCGCCATACTGCCTCAACAAAACAGCCAATCTTTTTTAAAAGACAGCTTAAAAGGGGTTCTTTATGGTTTACCTTTACCTGTTTGTTCACCCTCTGCCCGTAAAATGCATCAGCAATTATTGGATATGGGGGCGAGCCAAACCTTTGCGACCGCTTTTTTAATTGCAGCACCGATTATCGGTTTTGATGCGCTACTTATCTCTCTGCCCCTGTTGGGCGTGCAGATGCTGCTACTACGTATCGCTTTGGCGACTGTTTTTGCATGTGCTGTCGCTTGGTTATTAGGACGCCACTTCACAACAGCCCCTTGTGCAGCGCTGACGATAAGTGGGCAGGGAGAAAAATCAACCTCTCGATTTATCAATGCCATCCGGCAGGGGTATCAACATCAGCTTGATCATACCGCACCATGGGTGTTACTCGGTTGGACACTGGCCGCGACACTCTCTGCAACACCTGCTTGGGCGTTTTTTGATCAGGCTTTGTGGTTGCAAATACTGGTGATGATTATCGTTGCATTGCCATTATCATTGTGCGCAACGGGTATTACCCCTGTGATTGCTGTTTTACTCATAGCAGGCTTATCGCCGGGAGCTGCGATCGCTTTCTTACTTATCGCTCCAACCATTAGTCTGGAATTTTTGCAAACATTCAAACAGCAGCAGGGTATTTTTGCTGCAATCAGTTTAGCAATGTTGATGTTAGGTGGTGCTTTTTTGATTGGTTTAGCACTTAATCAATATATCGATGTAATTTCACTGCCTTGGTTAGCGCAGCCGGATACGGCTTATAGTTGGTGGAATATAGGCAGTTTAACGATTATATTACTCTTATATTTCAGCTCTTTATTACGCCGTGGTGCGCGCCGTTTTATTGCTGAATTAATACCGCAAAGTTTACTAAAAAGTCATCATCATTAGTGCGCAGTGGGAAATAATAGGAAATAGATTAAGCACAATAATACCGCTTGGCAGTGAGAAATAAACTGGAAGTGGATTTTATTTAAGCTTCTGTTAAGAAATAACGCTGATAATAGACAACGTTAACAACTTGTTAACCCTATTACAGAGTTTGGAGCCTACCATGTCAAAAAAATTATTGTTATTACCACTACTTTTTATCGCCTCTTACAGTTATGCCGATCCACAATGTACACAAATGCCAGAAACACAGTGGATGCCATTTGCAACGGCCAAACAACAAATAGTCGATCAAGGTTATACTATCAAAAAATTTAAAAAAACGTCGACTAACTGTTATGAGTTATATGGCCATGACAGTAATGGCAAACGGGTTGAAATTTACTTTAATCCGACCGATATGAGTGTAATTAAAGAAGAGAGAGAGTAATGAAACAATTAGTGAAACAATCTGGATGGGACTTGCTGGTGCGCTTCACTCATTGGGGAGTCGCAGCACTCTTTTTTAGTAATTATCTGTTCACTGAAGAAGGTAGTGATATTCATCAATGGGTTGGTTATACCCTGCTTGGCTTGATCGTAATACGCTTATTATGGGGATGTGTTGTTCAGTCTCCAGCTCGGTTAACACGTTTTTTACCTTCATTTCCAGCTGCTATAACCCATCTAAAAGAACTACGTAAAACTAAGCAAGATAATCATGATGGTCACAATCCTGCGGGAGCCTTAATGGTTTGGTTTTTATGGGGCAGTCTACTACTTATCTGTTTAAGCGGTTGGGCGATGGGAACAGATCTGTTATGGGGTGAAGATTGGGTAAAAGAAGTACATGAGTTTGCTGTTAATATGACTTTTATTGCGGTAATTTACCATGTGATAGCGGTTATTGTGATGTCCAAAATAACTGGCAAGCGTTACCTGCGAGGGATGATTAAAGGGCGGCATTAGTTTTACCGCTATCTCTGTTGATTTCCGCTAATTGGGTTCTTGACCGGTATTGCTTAAGCAAAACGATTAGTTAAATAATCGATAATTGCCGATGACTCATAGAGCCAAGTGACCTTATTGTTTTCCTCTATGCGTAAGCAGGGCACTTGTATTTTTCCCGCTTGGCTCTGCAATACCTTTTTATTATCAGCCTGCTTGGCATCGACGATGACAATGTTTAGCCCCTGACGACGCAATGATCTGCGTACTTTGACACAAAAAGGACAGGCTTGATATTGATAGAGCTGCAGTGATTTTGTTTGCAGATCTATCTCTGCTTGTGCTGATTCTGTGCGCTTTAGTTTTTTCGGGCTAAAGATAAAATTAAGTAATAAAATGATACGGCCTAACAGCCAACGAATAATAAACATGGAAAACCTCTTCTTTTGTTATCAGTTTGTTAATTTAAAAGGAGTTTAACGTAATCTTTGTTATCATTAAAGGCAATAGCAATAGGTCGACCAATTAAACCTCATCCCAGCCATTTATAGAGGTACTAATGACTAAAGTGGATTCTCCCTGCATACGTAACTGTTGCCTGAATAATAACGATATCTGTATTGGTTGTTGGCGTAGTCTAACGGAAATATTGCAGTGGCAGGACTCTTCTGACGCGCAAAAAAGTGCGATCTTAACTTTAACCGAAACACGTCACAACGCGCAGTTATCGGCACAGAATAAATGGCAGGCTCTAGCCGATTTAAACGCTAAATAATAACCTATTGGGGTGAAAGATGAATAACAGCATCAGTATCTTAGGCAGTGGTTGGTTGGGCTTACCTGTCGCACAAAGATTGTCGGCTGAGTTTGCGGTAGTTAAAATTTCAACCCGCAGTGCAGGCAAAATGCGATGCTTGGCTGAGGCTGGTTTACAACCTTTTCAAATCGATATTGAAAATTTGCCTGATAATATACAAGACTTTTTACTGTCTGATATATTGATAATTAATATCACCAGCAAAAATATTGCCGCATTTAAAAACTTGATTGCAGAGATTGAAATATCAGCGGTTAAACAGGTTTTATTTATTAGTTCAACATCCGTTTACCCTGAGCAAACCTTGCCTTGCAAAGAGTCCGACAATTTACAGCAGTCCACCCATCCATTGTTAATGATTGAATCTTTGTTGCAAAATAACAGACATTTTCAAACCACGCTTTTACGCTTTGCTGGCTTGATCGGTGGTAAACGACATCCGGGGCGATTTTTTATTGCGACCAAGCAAACTGATAAAGTGATTGGTTTTCCTAATGCCCCCGCAAATCTTATTCATCTTGATGATTGTTTGGCCATTATCGGGCTGATTATTAAAAATAGATGCTGGGGAGAAACGTTAAATGGCTGCGCGGATACGCATCCCAGTAAAGCGACTTTTTATACATATAATGCTTTGGCATTAGGTCTGGATAAGCCGAAATTAAACACCCAAACTAAGGTGCTGCACAAAGTCATTTGTAATAAAAAATTAAAACGTTTGCTGGATTATCAGTTTATTCATGGCGATCTTATGGGCATCGATCCGTACAAGAGTTATGATTAAGTTTGCTTAAAAAAGGCATAACATCCTTTGCCTTTATTTTTTGCTTGATACATTGCACTGTCTGCATTTTTAATCAAAGTATCGACATCACCGCCATCTTCCGGCTAGATACTAATACCAATACTGACACCAATATTCAGCTGTTCTCCACTTAACTCTATTGGAGAAGCGATTGACCGTATAATGCGGCTGGCAATCTGCGAGACAATCTGTTTTTCTCCAATGTCCTGCAATACTATGGTAAATTCATCACCGCCAATACGTGAAACCAGCATATTGTTGGGCAGCTCTGCGAACTTGATACTATCTTGTTTACGAATCACGGCGTTAAAGCGCTCAGCTATAACAATCAGCAGCTTATCACCAACTTCATGGCCAAACGTATCATTAATCGCTTTAAAACCATCTAGATCTAAAAACAAGACCGTCACTTGTTTTTTCTGATTTGCGGCTTGTTGCAGGGTCTCATTAATATATTTGTTAAACATATTCCGATTGGCGAGCCCGGTCAGGTGATCGTGAAAAGCTTGATAATGGATTTCTTTTTTATTTTTAAGTAAACGACGATTCATTTTATTAAAGATGGCGGCCAGTTGGCCTAGCTCATCGGAGCGGTTAAGCTCAATTCTATTCAGGTGATCCCCCTTGCCTGCTTTTCGCGCATGCAGAGCAAGTTGATGAATTGGCTGTGTTAATTTATTGGCGGTGAATATTGCCATTATTATGCCGACAATCAGTAGCAGCAAGGAAGCGACAATGACGATGAAAATATTTTTTTGAAAATCCCTTTCACTAAGCTCAGTTAATTCCTTTTGTAAGGTCTTTTCCATCTTTGATATATCCTTTTGGATATACAGTAAAGAGAAACCCAGATGGATCCCAGCGATAACCTCGTCGTCAATTTTAATGCTGCGTGCAAAGATCACTTTATCCGCTTCAATACGTGTATATATATTATCTGATTTTCGAATCGCATTGAGCATCTGTGGATCGTTAACCTGATTGCCAAACGCCCATAACTCAACACTGCCATCATTGATGATATAGCCCTTAGGATCAAAAATTTCAATAAACAAGAGATCTTGTTGTGTCAAACTTGACTGTAGCGCTTGTGTTATTTTAGCTTGATTTTCATAGTAAATATCATCGACAAGATAACGCGAAAAAGAATTGGTCATAAATTCGCCGCGCTTCATTATTTGCAGGATGATTGCGTCAGAGATAGCTTCGGTACTGACTGTCTGTTGAACTCTGGCGTTTTTACTAAACTGGTAAAATAAAATAGCAGACATGAAAGTGACGGCTATGCCGATAAGAAGCACCATAGCGATTGAATATTGTGTTCTAAGGCGCATTACTGGGTCGCTTCATCGACTATGTTTAGTCGCTTATCAACTTTATTCGAGCGGCTTAATGTTTGTCCGTTTAATTCATCGAAATTTCGGGTTTGTTGATAGCTTCTGAGGATCTCATCGGCATCAGGATCTTTATCAATATTAAGCATCAGAATTTTTATGCGCGCTTTGACCGCAAAGGGTAACCCCTTACGGAGTACTTCTATGGCTCGCGGAATAGAGATGCTTCTATGAATTATTTTTAAATCAGGGTGAAAACTGTCAGGCATTCGGTCATTTTTTTGCCAATCTAGATTACTCATTGCCCCTGCATTAACACGCCCTTTATGCACCCAAAGCGAGGTGTTAATCACCTGCTGAGAGAAAATATAACCGGCAAAATCTGTTTTTGCTTTTTCCCGTGGTGAGTTAAGCTGCTCTAAATTTAGTCCTGCCGTAATCAGATCATAGGCGGGTATATAGTATGCAACTGTGGAATTAGGATCCTCAAATGCGATAGTTTTCCCTTTTAAATCTTGCAACCTATTAATACCGCTATCCTTACGTACAAAAATAACTGAATGATATTCTGCTATGCCTTTTTTCCATTTACGCAAAATAGGCTCTACCCCCGCCTCTGCTAGAAGATACATGGTTGAAAATGGCGTTTCAGTCACGAGATCAATCTCACCTTGCTGTAAGTGTCTGGCGAGCTCTTGTTCGCTGCGAGAAAGTAATACCTTGCCTTTTGTATAACCAAGATCCTGCATATGAGAAACAAGGTAATTAGCCAGCAATTTTAGGGATTTAAGATGTTTTTTGGGCGATCCACTTACTTTACCAATGACTAATGTTTTTCCTATTGTCTTATTTGAGGCTTCTTGCGCGGATAAGTTATGGGGCATAAAACAGATAACTAGCAGAGTTATTATCGCTGCAAGCTTAAAATTAATCATTGCATTTGTAGTATTGAGAAATGGGCACATGGGAAGCATTGCAGTGATCCTTCGAGTAAACTAGTTATTATACCTATAAGCTATTAGCGTATCTCGGCAGTAATATATTTTTATCGCGCCTATGTTAATTGTGTATATAAATATAATCTACAACATTAACGCGGAAGAGAGAACTATCGCTTTAAACTAGGTTTATTTCAGGCTATTTAAATAAGTTGGAATCTGGGCTAACTGAAATTGGTTAAAAACCTTAATACCGTGCGCTTCTAATAATTGCGTAGTTAACCCCTTCCCGTTGATTAATCGGCGTTCAAAGCGGCCATTATAAATTTGTGAGCTGCCGCATGAGGGGCTTTTTTCTGTTAAGATTGCGATCTTAATATTATTTTCTAAAGCGAGCTGCAGCGTTTTTAGCGCGCCCTTTTTAAATGCGCCACTGACATCTTCACCCGCTTCTGTTTTAATCGAACCATCCTTCTGGATTTCAGCTGCCGGGCGCGGTGTCGCTAAACCGCCGCATACTTCAGGACAGCAGCTTAATAGGCAACCTTGTGCTAACCAGTTATCAATCATGCAATGCTTAAGTTTGTTTATTTGAGCATCATAACGAACCCGTTCACCTAATAAACAGGCACTGATTAATATGTTGCAACCCTCTTCAGGCATAACCAACTTCCTCTTCGTTATTAGTTTGCTCTTAATATTTATATTACTACTTTAATAACAAGGCTATAGTTAATAAAATTTTTAGCTTTTGTTCGGTATGTTATTAATTTTAATAAAGTTTTCCTAGTTAGTTTTTTGAGAATATATTTAATCTGCTTTTAAGTTAACTTATTGTGGGTGTCATTAGGAAATCTAGTGAGTGGCGTGTTTTTCATGGGTTTCGGTTACTAGTTTTCAACACCGAAAGCAGAACGGCCTGCTTTATTCAATCAAGCACAAGACATTGAATTAACAGTTAGAGTAGCAAAGTGATAGCAACTCCTTATAAATAATCTAAAAAGGCGTTCAGGTGATTAACCTTAGCGCCTTTTTTGTTGAGCTTTCAGTTTTCTAGCTTTTAAATATTTATTCTTTAAACGTGCATATCTTTAAATAACCACAGCATATAAGCAAAGTAACCCGCTAATAAAAGAGCACCTTCTACGCGTCCTAATACACCTGTTTTTCCTTTGCGCCATGAAATAGAAAAAATGATTAATGCAATGGTTAACGCTATCATTACTGGATAATCACGGGTTAAGACTTCTGGTTCAAAGCCGCCAGGTTTAATTAAACCCGGCAGGGCCATTACGCCTAATAGATTAAAGATATTAGAGCCGATAATATTACCGACTGCTAGATCAAACTCTTTCTTACGGGCAGCTGTAATGGTGGCTGCTAGTTCTGGTAGACTGGTGCCGATAGCGACAATAGTTAGGCCAATGATAAGATCACTAACGGCAAAATATTCAGCAATTTCAACTGCACCCCACACCAAAATACGAGAGGAGGCGATTAATAGCACAATACCCAGTATTAGCCATTTTATAGCCTCTTTCTTGCTTACTTCTTCGGGCAGCTCATCGAGTCTCTCTTGCGATAGTTTATCATCGCCATGACTTTTTGCTTCATAAACAGTGTAAATCAACATGGCAAACATCATGGAGATTAATATCAGCCCGTCAAAAAAGCTAAGATACTGATCCCATAATAGAAATAGGCTAATGGCCATAATCGCGAGCAATACTGGCATCTCACGTTTTATCAGCTTGGAGTGGATGTGCAGCGGGTAAAAGAGTGCGGTTAGTCCTAACATTAAGCCAATATTAGTGATATTTGAACCGAGGGCATTACCGATAGAAAGGCCTGTTTTACCTTGTGCCGCTGCGATAGCCGAAACTAGCATCTCTGGCGCAGAAGTGCCTAAGCCTACTATTACGACACCGACAATCAAAGGTGAAATAGAAAAACTACGGGCCGTATTGGATGCGCCTAAAACAAATTTATCGGCACTCCAAATGAGCAGCGCGAAACCGCTAATTATCGCCAGAGTGGGTAGTAATAACGTTATCACAACAGATAGATCCCTATTTATTGAATATAAAAAAACGCCGGACATCTGCATGTTCGGCGTTTTTTATAATTTTTAAGCCGCTCGGTTTATATTATTAACCACGACCTTCAGCAATGGCTGCCACTGCGGCTAATTCAGCCGCGTGTTTCTCATTCTTCTCTTGACGATCTTGAATATCCATTAACTCATTAGTAATGAGATTCAGTTCAATTTCACGCAACGCGATAACAGTAGGTTTATCGTTCTCTGGCTCAACTAAAGGTGTTTTACCTTGAGTAGCAAGCTGGCGAGCTCGACGAGATGCCATTAAGATAAGATCAAAACGGTTACCAACTACATTTACTGCATCTTCAACGGTTACACGTGCCATTGTTGAACTCCAAAAAATTAATTACACAAAAAAGGGTGCTAATTATATGCGTTAAATGTGATTTGATCCAGCAACTTCGTTTTAAGATTGTTGTTGTAGCAGCTCATTAATGGTTACTTGATACTTAATTGCTTGTTTTGCGAGCTTATTCCGCTGTGATTTAACGATAGCTGAGAATTCCTGCTTAGCGCGCTCAAAGTCATCATTAATAATTAGATAATCGTACTCATCATAATGTGACATTTCAGATTGTGCCTCTGCCATACGTTTAGTGATAATCTCGTGGCTATCCTGACCGCGTTTATTGAGGCGCGCTTCTAATTCTGCGCGGCTAGGTGGCAGAATAAAAACACTTTTTGCTTGGGGCATCATTTCCCGTACTTGTCGTGCGCCTTGCCAATCGATATCCAAAAAAATATCAATTCCTTGTGCTAATGCTTGTTCAATAGCTATTCGTGAGGTAGCGTAATAATTGCCAAATACCAGTGCCCATTCAAAAAAAGCATTTTCTTTAATTAACTGCTTAAATTTATTTACATCCACAAAATGATAATGCTCACCATCTTGTTCTCCCACTCTAGGTGAGCGAGTGGTATGGGAAACAGAAACTTGTACTTTCCAATCTCTTGGTTCAGTTAATAGGGCGTTGATCAGGCTGGATTTTCCTGCGCCGCTTGGGGCCGATACGATATAAAGCGTGCCAACTTGGGACATAAATAATGTTTCCTAAAGCAATAATTGGTTCAATCAGAGGCTAATATCGTATACTATTTGCCCATCTAATTTTTACTTGTCGCGGATTATCCCCTATTTTTAAAGGCGTGTCTTTGCAATTGACAAAATAACTGGGTTTTACACATTATAGAATGTGGCGTAATACTTGCTTATTTAATGAGAACGTTAGATTAAGAGCCATATTGGGCGATAATTAGTAATGGCCGAGGGGTTAATTGTGGATAAACTGCTGCTTAAAGTAGATGCATTGCAAAGTGTATTAAATGAAGTTGGTGCCTATATTTATACTAAAGATGTGCACGGGAGCTACACATTTTGTAACCAACCTTTCCTGAAACTATTCAATAAGCGTTGCGATCAGGTTATTGGCAAGAAGACGGGCCATTTTTTTGATTTAACCTCTACTGATAAATTATGCCGTAACGACCAAAAGGTGATGAGGGAGAATCTTACCCTTGAAACTGTGGATTTGAATGGTGTTAAGGGGCTTGCGGAAAATCGTATTTTCAAAACCATAAAAAAACCATTACATGATAAGCAAGGTAAGGTCATTGGCATGTGTGGTATTTCTACGGATATCACCGATCAGAAAAAGCAGGACATTATTATCAAAGAGCAAAAACATTTATTGGATGCGGTGTTAGATAATGTCGATGCACATATTTATATGAAAGATAGCACCCGTAATTTTCGCTATGTGAACCGTAAAACAGCGGAGTTTATTGGCCTGCCAGCAGATCAAATATCAGGAAAAAAAGATACCGAACTATTTTCTCAAAAGGTTGCGGATAGTTTTTGGGTCGCAGATCAAAAAGTGCTGGATACACAAAAAAAGCAAACCGTTGAAGAGCGTTTTATAAATGCAGAAGGTATAACTAACTACTATCATAGTGTGAAAATACCTTATCAAATAGATGATACAACCTCCGCGGTTATTGGCTTTTCTACTGATATGACAGAATTTTACAAACTCAAAGAGGCGCTGCAAAAACAAGCCAATACCGACTTCTTAACTGAATTAAATAACCGTCGCTATTTTGTCGACCATGCTGAGCGAGAATATTTTCGTGCCCAACGGCACAAGTTGTCGATGGCAGTCATAACCCTTGATATCGACAATTTTAAGTTAGTTAATGATAGTTATGGCCACCCCGTTGGTGATCAGGTCTTAATTGCACTAAGTACGAATCTTGCCGCTAATGTGCGCAGTGAAGATATTTTATCGCGTACTGGTGGCGAAGAGTTTTCTATCTGTTTACCTGAAACTAATAGTAAGCAAGCGATGGTTTTAGCCGAGCGGATACGTTCACTACAAGAAAAACAGATAATCACAAGTGTTCAAGGCGATAAAGTACAGGTTACAATAAGCATTGGTATTGCGACTTTCAAACCCTCTGATAGTCATTTTGACATGCTCTTTTCGCGTGCAGATAAAGCGCTTTATCGCGCCAAAAACAGCGGTAAAAATCGGATCTGTGTAGCAGATTAAATATCAGTCAGCGCTAAAAATTTAAATCCTTTCTGCTATCTGAGCGCCGTGACTTTTGTCCTCAAGTTAGTTCTTTATTAACCCTATCGGGTTGTTGTTATAATAGTTTTTTATCGGTTTAAGCGCTGCTTAAGTGGTGTTTTTAAGCGACTAAATGTAACCTTAGCACTTCTCTCGTTATATTATGGAAAAGCATGAACCGTTATCCCGTTATTGAAATCCCCTTTAACTACCGTGCCACCTGTTGGTTTTGTGGCGAGCCTAAAGATCAAATTATCAACTTTCCGAAATATAACAGCGAAGAGAGCTTGCTCACGCACAGCCCAATTTGCCTACCGAGCTGTGATGAGTGTGCTGCGATTATTAAACGTAGTGCATTTAGCTCGCTTTATGCCTATCGAGATGCAATAAAAAAAGCATTAGTAGTCAAACATCAGAAAATCCTCAGCATAGGATCAAACTGGACTAAGCAGGAACTTGCAGAGTCGCAACTGGAGGGTAGTGCTTTTGAAGGATTTAAACGTAGCGCTTGGTTCATGTTTGAGATGATGCAAGGGCGCATAAATTACCAAGGATGGCCACTCGTGATCGCTAATGAAAAACTCATTATTGAAAGTGAACATGAGAGTTTTGATTTTGATGGGGTCACCTATGTTAGCCTAGATGATGCCGTCACCCATGCAGTAAAAACATTCCATCTCGATGAACAGCTGTTTACCCGGGTGTTAAGTGTGATTGGCAAAGATAAGTTTGGTAATGCCATCCGTTTATGCCGTTTATATCCGGCACTGACCAGTAAAAACCGCGAATCGGTATTTTTAGATATCTTGGAAAGCATTGGTTTATAAAAGCTCCACAAGAGCCACCATTTAGCTCCAACTAAAGAACCGCTATGTTAACGATATGTTGGTTTTTGTTAAGGGTTGACGCCTTTTATTTATCTTCAACTTATTCGACTAAATTAACACCATAGGCGCAGCTAAGGTGATTATTATGTTGAATTTAAATGGTGTTGCTTGTCACTTCCCAGTAACCAAAGAGCAGACCTCGCACTATTTACCTCTCCTAAATGTCGATGCCTTCACTATACAATGTGCTGCGTCAGGAGGGTGAGGCATTCATCCAGTCTGGTTTTAAAAAACTTACCACGCCGATATCGAGGAGACTACGGCCTTTTTACTGGCTGTTAATAATGGCAAATTAAAAGCTGCCTTAGCGATCCGTGGTGGTGGAAGCAGAACAACAACGCCAAGAAGAGGTGGCACAGTGCTTAATTAAGATCGATAAAAAATAAAATAGAGTTAATCGAATCAGATCGCTCTTTGTAATCTAGGAATAGCCCTTTTCTGATAGCGACTAATTATTGCGCGCTTTTAGATGATCTAAAGCATCTGTTAACGAATCACTAATGGTATGGCCTAGGGCGATAATATCATCACTGGGTCTGACTAAATCCGGAACATGGTAAACCTGCATGCCGGCCGCCATTGCGGCGCGTACGCCGTTACTGGAATCTTCAAAAGCGAGGCACTGTTGCGGTAATGTATTTAAGCGCTTTGCTGCAAGTAGAAATATCTCCGGACTAGGCTTGCCATGGGTTACTTCACAACCCGCACTAATTTGCTCAAAATATTCCAGCAATCCTGCTAATTTTAATTTAGTAATGGCCAGTTCTTTATGGGTTGATGTGGCAACTGCAATCGGAATCTGTTGTGCTTTTAAGTAGTTGAGCAGCGCTATAACTCCCTCTTTCACTGGAATAGCTTGTTGCTCAACAATCGGGTGATAGCGGCCCATCCATTCAACACGTAATGCTTCATAATCAAGATCTGCTCCATAACCATTACAAATCACCTCTTTAATACCCTCGGCATTACAGCCGATAATCCCTAAATAGACCTCTTCTAACATAGGTAAAGATAGACTTATGCATGCGTCACGAAATGCTTGTTGGCACACTCTTTCTGTATCTAAAAGCAGTCCATCCATATCAAAAACAGCAGCTTGATAATTCATTCTGATTCCTATTGGTAAATGAGCAGGATAATATACAATAAAAATCGGCTTAGAGCATCTAACGAGTCAAATTGCTATAACCAACATAACAAGAGAGATTGGTATGACTAAAATTTTAACTGAAGACGCGTTTCATAGCGGGGATGTTCCTGTATATACTCAACAATGCGCTGAAAATAGTACGCGTTTTAAGATGAAAGAGGGGATCGCGAATGTCCTTTATTTACCTGCTCATAAAAATAGCGAAGCCCCCAAGGGACAGCAAGGGAGTGGGGAATTAGTGGGCAAATGGTTATATAACGAACAGCCTGATAAGCAGGAAGGGTTATTAAAAAGTAGTATCGAGCTATTTATGGATTCAAGTTTAGCACCTAATGCCAGCGTGGGGTTACATACCCATCTTGATAGCGAAGAGATTTACTATCTGCTAGAAGGGCAATTAACCATTGGGTTAATAGATAAAGAGGGGAAAGTGATAACTCAAATCATAACCCCCGGAGATACACATCTGATTCAACCAGGAGAAAGCCATTTTGTTGAAGCGGGTGAAGAAGGCGCCAGATTTATCGTTGTTGCCGCAAAAGTGCCTTTAAAAAGCAATTCAAAATCGCGCACTAGCAGATAGGTCACGGATAATGGCGCCGTTAAAGCGATGCCTCGATTTCGTTATCTGCATGCCTGAGCCATCTTTTTTCTAATTCAGAAACGGCAAGTGGGCGTGAATAATAATAGCCTTGAATATTGTTAATACCGCAGCTTATTGTCGCCGTTAGTTCATCGGCTGTTTCGACACCTTCAGCAATTACCGAGAGATTAAAGTTATTGGCAAGGCTGACAATGGTTTGCACTATTTTTTGGTTATCGATATTACGATGAATATTGGTAATAAATGCTCGGTCTATCTTTAAAATATCGATCGGTAACTTGGGCAGATAAGATAAGCTGGAATAACCTGTGCCAAAGTCATCAATACTAATTGCTATCCTTTTTTTACGTATTTTATTAAGTAGACCAGTGGTTTGCTCGATATTTTCCATCAGCACTCCTTCTGTCAGTTCTAGCTCGAGTAAATGGCCTGGTATTTGATAGCGTTCAAGTTGTTGAAATAGATACTCAGAAAAAGTCGGTTGACGCAGTTGAATAGCTGATACATTGATCGACACAGGAACCACTTCAAACTTATTATCAAGCCAGTTTCTGATTTGTTGTAGGACTGTTTTTATGACCCAATTACCCAATTCAATAATAAAACCATTCTTCTCTGCAATCGGAATAAAATCGAACGGTGAAATCCATTGTCCATCCTCTATTTCCCAACGCAGCAGCGCCTCACTTCCTATCAATTTCTCTGTACTTGAATCAATTTTAGGCTGATACACTAAACTGAGCTCTTGGTTTGTTATAGCATGGTATAACTGATTAGATAGCTTCATCTTATGGAGTAATTCATCGGCAAATTTCTGGATAAAATAAACACAATGTTTGTTCTTATGTTTTTTGCCTTGAGACATGGCTAAATCAGCGTGTTTTAAGAGGGTTTCATAATCACGTCCATCTTGGGGGGCAACAGCAACACCAAAACTGGCACTAATATCGTAGTTTATCTCTTTCAGTGCGACGGGAATGTCAAATTGTTGAAGCAGGTTAACTTGCAGTTTTTCGAGTGAATTTTCTAATTTTGAATAGTTATGCGCGATAGCAAATTCATCACCACTTAATCGAGCGACGATCGTATTCTCATCAACTAAGGATTTCAATCGTTGTGATATTTGCAGAAGCGCTTGGTCGCCGCTGCTATGACCTAAACTGTCATTAATTGTTTTAAAATTATTGAGATCGAATAAAATAACCGCTACAGCACAGTTATTAAGGTTTAGTAGCTTATTTATTTTTATGTGAAAAGAGGTTCTGTTTGGAAGGTTAGTCAGATCGTCATGGTAAGCAATATGGATCAATTTATACTCGGCATTTTTTCTTTGCGTAATATCCCGCGCCATGCCTGCCGTACCCATAACTTGGTGCTGATCATTAAATACTGGGACTTTAATGGTTTCCGCCCAAGCGGCCACGCCATCTGTGCCTGTGATTTGCTCTTCTGTATGGAATTTCTTCTGTTCCAACTGGGTTTTTAAATCATCTTGGTAGTAACCTTGCGCTTTCTCCGGATCGGAACTGAGATCAAAGTCTGTCTTACCGATAATTTCTTCTGTGGTCAGACCAAATGCTTTAGAAAATTGCGTATTAACAAATAAAAATCGTGAGTCTTTATCCTTAACCCAAGTGAGATCCGGGATGCTATTTACAAGTGTCTGCAAATGCTGGTGTATTTTATTGATCTTCCGGTACTTACGCTCAATTATCAGTAATCGACAGGCCGTAATGAGGAAAGTTATCAGTAGAATGAGTGACAATAGCGACATATATAATTCTAAGCCTGCTGAAATAACGTGTATTGATGATAGCGTTGCTGTGATGCTCTAGATAGCAAAAGCTAACGATAATGTGAACCATACTCATGTACAAGTCAGTGGTATGGATAATATGCAGATCTAGACGGATTTTTCACCTATCTTGTGTCAAATCACTATTTATTTTGAACCTCCGTAGGACAAGCCCAATTGTACGTATCTGCATCGTTGTAAAACCTTAATGTAGAATCACTATAATGCAATTTTATGCCTAGCAGCTAAGTATATTCAGTCTGCTCACTTTGCAGTAACATGGATATAGACGCATATAATAAATAATTCTTGCACATAACAAGGAATTTAAAGAACTTACTAATTATAGCAGACAAACTCAAATTACGTAAATGGGGGGAGGGGCCATTTCTATATTCATGATGCTTGAATATGCTTTAGTAGGAACTCTGCCCAGAGATCCGAATAAGGAATCACATCAGGGGGGCTTTCAAACTGAGTCTTTGCAGGGCAAGGCAAATCGCACCCGTCGGTGTCGTTCTATAACCTTAACGAACGACTGTACTGCCATTTTATACCTCGCAGCGAGGTGCAATTTGGCTTGCTGATTTTGCATCTTGAAGTAACATGGGGCATATCTATGTGCTGTTTAGATTATTTCTAGTCACCTCGTGGGGTGAACACGCTATTTTTTATTATTTGGAGATTTCTAATTGAACAGATTTATTCATTCCATTGCAGTCAGTGCATTGTTGATTGTTATCTTTTTTAGTTCGCTTGCCCAGGCTCGCGAACAAAGCTCAACAGGTTGGTTAATTAATCCCAACCATCCACCTGTTTCCGTGCAAATGCAGTTAACAGGGCAGAGCGATCCATTATTACAGACCGTTAATGGCGTTTTACAACTGCGTTTGGAAGATGACTGGAAAACTTATTGGCGCTCGCCAGGTGATGGGGGAGTCGCTCCCGCTTTTGATTTCTCGCCGTCAACCAATATTGACGATGTTGTTTGGGGATGGCCGGCCCCCAAACGTTATCCTGTACTCGGGGTAGAAACCTTAGGTTATAAGGGCGTGATAAACTTTCCGCTTACGCTGTATGTGCAGGATGTAGTAAAGCCAGTGCGGTTAAAAGGTCGGTTAACCATCGCCTCATGTACTAATATCTGCGTATTGAGTGACTACGACATTGAATTGAACTTTACACCTAGCCACTTGTTAATGAATAGCGACGCACTTTTCACTTATAATCAAGCCGTGGGTGCGGTGCCCATGAAAATAGATAGGCAGGCAATTGAAAAGAGAGAAACTAGCTCTACAATCAGCGGTTTTCGATCCGCTTGGGACAATCAAAAGCAGATACTTATTGTACAAGTAGAGAACAAGTTGGGTTGGCAATTACCGGATATTTTTATTGATTCATCAGATAGTGAGCTTGATGGTGTTAACTTTTCAGCCCCTAAAATAACCTTTTCGGGTGATCAAATTAATGCGCAAGTGGCTGTCAGTAGCTGGTCAGGACGGGTTGATTTAAATAATAAATTATTAAATGTCACCGTGATTGATAAAGATTTGGCGGTGGAGTTTGTTAGCCAGCCAACCGATCAACTTGTACTGAACGGTTCTAATAGCTTACTGTCGATCTTTATTTTTGCTTTAGTCGGCGGGCTTATCTTAAATATTATGCCTTGTGTTTTACCTGTGTTGGGGATGAAATTAAGTAGCATTCTCTCGGCACACGGCATTGAACGTAAACAAATTCGCCGACAATTTATAGCCTCGTCTTTGGGTATTTTAACTTCGTTCTGGTTATTGGCCGTTTTTTTATTACTCCTCAAGTTTTCAGGTGAGGCACTGGGCTGGGGAATTCAATTTCAAAGCCCTTATTTTATTGCTGTAATGGTTGTGGTCACCGCTTTATTCGCCGCTAACATGCTCGGATTATTTGAAATACAGTTGCCCACGGTTATGCAAACTTGGTTGGCGAGTAAAGGATCGCACTCCTATCTCGGACACTTTCTGCAGGGGATGTTTGCAACATTACTGGCTACGCCTTGCAGCGCGCCATTTTTAGGCACTGCTGTCGCCTTTGCTTTAGGTGGAAGCGCATTGCAGTTGTGCTTGATTTTTACAGCGTTAGGGCTGGGTATGGCCTTACCTTGGTTATTGATTGCTGTCTTTCCAGCACTTGTTCTGTGGCTACCCAAACCGGGGCAGTGGATGAACACGATTAAAACTATTTTTGCTTTAATGATGTTAATCACCAGTTACTGGTTATTAAGTTTATTAAGTAGTTTTATTGGTAACACGGCGACTCTTTCAATCGCCCTATTGTTGACGCTTTTATTATTGTTCTTAATAGGTACAAAGCGTGGCAAAAAAGTATTACTAATTGTTCTGGCTACTATTTTAGTCAGTAGCCTTGCCATTACATTTGTTACCCGCTTAAGCGCTAATCGATGGGCCGCACATTTGCCGGAACTGCAGTGGGTACCTTTGGATAGCCAGCAGATAGCGCAACAAGTTAAGCTCGGGCATGTGGTCTTTGTGGATGTCACTGCTGACTGGTGCGTGACCTGCAAGGCAAATAAAATTGGAGTATTGTTACAAGATCCTGTGTATAGCGCACTCCAAAATGAAGGTACTATCACTATGAAAGGAGATTGGACGCACGCCTCGAAGGATGTCACTGAGTATCTGCAATCTTACGGGCGTTTTGGTGTGCCCTTTAATATTGTTTATGGCCCAGGCGCTGAGCAAGGCATCCCATTGGCAACTATTTTAAGCAGCGATTCGGTGCTTACGGCGATACAGCAGGCAAAAGGAAAGTAGGTGCAGCTACTTATCCGCAAGCTATCAATCTGCATCCTGAGGTCTATTTTTAGATAACCTCAACTCGGGATAATGGAAACGTAATTGACATAAATATCAATTAGTTAAAATTTTACAATATACTGTATCGTTAGTTTTGCGTAGTTCAAGGCGAATCATTGTAGCAATAACTGGTTATTGGTAGATTATTTAACGCTGAAATCCGCGTAAATAACGGTATTGTATCGTTTTGCTTAACCCGAGCTGAGGTTAGATATTAACGGATAAATAAAAAATGCCGTGATGGGTTCCCACCACGGCCTTCTTAATAGTGTAGATGTGGGGTTACTTACATTTGCTGACCATCATCGTACCGCTATGAAGACTTTTATCGACTTTAAAGCTGTACACATAGGTGCCCGCTTCAGGAATGGTAATCGGTGATTCAGTACCATATCCAGATGCTGTCTGTATTGGCTGCTCTTGACCAATAATCACACTTTTTGATTTAACTACAGCAAATTCCGATGACCAATCCGCAGCCGCAAATTTAAAGGCAAATGCGCCGGGCTTAGCCTCTTTAACAACAACTTGGTAAACGCCATTACCTTTATACTTGAACTTACGTGAAGTAGGTGTCGCATTAAAGCCATCACCGCCTTTATAAGTACCGCGGATCCACATGGTTTTTTCAAGTGGTCCTTTTCCTTTTACGGTAGGGGCATCACATTTTGCAAGGATACCTGTACCCGTCAGACTTGCTACTTTAGTATTGATGCTTGGTCCCGCTTTTGTTGGCGAGGTTATTTTATAGAAAGCGGCAGTAAATCCAGGAAGGGTTATTTCATATTGGCCATTAATTAAGGAAACATTTTGTTTCGCTAATAAGTTAGTTAGCTCACCCTCACTCCCTATCGCACTACTTTTGAGCTTGATTTTGGCTTCTTTCCCTTTCGTATTGACTAAATACAGAACGTGGTCATCGGCTGCATCTTTACGATCGATATAAACATTTTCATCTGAATAGATATGTGTACGGCTACCGTTGTATAACGCTGGATTAGCAGCACGCATCGCCATTAAAGAAGATACATAATTTTTCAAATCAGCTTCTTGTTTATTCAGTACCGTGACTTTACCGCCAACAGTAGTCGCTATGCCTTCAATTTTTGCGCTGGTACGTGCAACATGATCATCACAAAGTCCGCTTGCACCATCACAGTTTTGATACTTCGCTTCAAAATCATCAACCTGATCACCAATCTCTTCACCGTAATAAATCGTAATAGGTCCACTATAAGCGGCCATAAAACTAAATGCAGCTTTGTGGCGATCCCAATATTCAGGATCTTTAGGATCGGCGATATAACCACGCTGCAATAGATCACCAAAGCGCACTAGATCGTGGTTACCTAACATAAGGTTGGGCATGGCGTGTTCAGGGTAGGCCATGTGAGAGAAAAGCCCATCATCTAGATGAGTTGCTGGGCGATTGCCGCCGCTATTTTCATCAACCGCAAAAGTTTGTACTACAGAGTAACGAACTGGAAAATCGAAAGCCGATGGCAGGGCTTGAGCCTTATCGCTACCATAACCTTGTAGAGCGATATCATTGGCGCCAGTGCGCCAAATTTCAGCGACCATATAGCCAAGCGGATTAACTTTTTGGCCTGCTAATTTATACGTTTGTGCAGCTGACGCTTTCTCGACTGCTTTGCGAATTTCAGCCCAATCTTTAACCGGCACTTGATAAGCTTGATCTAAACGCCAGCCATCAATTTGTAGCTCATTAACCCAATAGGTTGCGACCTCTTTGTAGAAAGCGAGATCGTCTGGATATTTTGCTTCAAAACCGACATTACCGACAGGCGCTCCTGAGGTGGGTAAGCGTCCTTCTGGTGAAGGAACTACATTGCCTTTGTGATGACCAAAAACACCATCAAAAATGACATACATACCTTTTGCATGGGCTTGTTTAACTAACTCTTTAGCCTGTGCTAATGTGCCGAAATGAGGGTCTATTTTAAAATAATTACTGGCAAAATAGCCTGTCGCATCAAGTCTGTCTATCCAATCACTCTGTCCTTCAATGGCAACCGACTCAAATATAGGGGTCAACCAGACGGTATTCATGCCTAATGATTTAATGTAATCAAGCGACGCGGTAATACCAGCAATATCACCTTTATGGTGACTGGTTCCGTACGCGGTCCCGAAATCTGCATTGCTGTCGGCATCAATAAAGGACTCAACCATGACCTGATACATACGCAGGTTACAGGCGGGTTTGTTGCTCTGAGGTTGATTACAGATGAGGTGGTTATCAGATGCCGATTTGGCTTGAGTAACATTTACGCTATGAATTTTTGAAGAAATGGCTGATTTAGCAACCTTGCTCTGATTGATGGCCGTTTCACTTGTTGTGCTGCAGGCAGAAAGTAAAGCGGAGATCGATAGGGCTAATAGTGTTTTCCGTAACATTATTTGTTTACCTTATAACTTGAAAATTAAATGAACTTATCAAAAAAAGTGGCTAATTCTAGCCTAAATAGAGAAACAGCTAGTGGTTACAGATCACACTCTATTATTTGCAAGCAGAGCAGAATAGTAAAACTATGATCAACTAAGAAATCATAGACAAAAAAATGAAAATCTGTTTATAGTTCTACAACTATTGTGTTAGGGCGTAGATGTACTTGTGCTTAGAGGGGCGTAGGATATTTTCAATGGCGTTTTAGTGGGTATTATTTTGCACGCCTGTAGTAGCCGCTTTATAGATCGTGTTTGATCAACGGCGCTAACATTTTCTCCAGACCATTTAATTTCACCTCGTAGATTAATGCCAGCTGCTGGCCTAATTTCCCTTCTGGGAAGCCTTTGCTACAGAACCATACCAAATAGGGCTCCGGAAGGTAAATGAGTTTACGACCCGCATATTTACCAAAAGGCATCTTTTGGTTGATGGCGTCACTGAGTAGTTGTGGATTATCTAACAAGATATTTACCCTTATATTATGGTGAATGGCCTTTTTAGGCGCGTTACTTTAACATAGCCAACAGGTTTGTCTTGGTGATAATGGCGGTGTTATACACTCAGACTATCTGAAGATACTTGCGGATATTAGAGCAAGATACAACACCTGATAGTGGTCATTCCCTTCTCAAGTGTTATAACGCCGAGCTAGTTTTGCATATTGAAGTAACATGGGGATATATTCTACCGTGATCTGAAACAGAATCCGCTTATTGACCCTCGATACTTAAATTATTCTAAGATGCTGGATTCAGGAAATCGAGTTCTGAGCCTATTACCAATCCAAGGAAATTGATGGTTAATCATATTAAAGCATGCTCCTGCGAGCAGTTAGAGCTGCTGCGAGATATTTCAATCGAAACTTACCGCGATACTTTTACTGACAGCAATAGTGACGCGTTGATGCAGCAATATCTGGACACCGCGCTAACCCGTGAAAAATTACAGATGGAATTTCATCACCCAGGCAGTCAGTTTTACTTTATTTATTCAGCAGGGCAGGTCGCTGGATTTTTAAAGGTTAACGAAGCCAGTGCACAAATTACCACTAACGTTGCTAACGCGCTTGAAGTTGAACGTTTTTATATTCGCAAAACGTTTCTGCGTAAGGGGCTCGGTAAAGAGTTAATGGGTTTTGCCTGTGAATTAGCGCAACAAGCAAAAAAAGAATCGCTCTATTTAGGGGTATGGGAAGGAAATTTTCGCGCTTTACATTTCTATAAACGAATGGGATTTGAGAAAGTTGGGTCACACCTATTTGATATGGGGGGAGAGATGCAAACCGATTGGGTTTTGAAAAAAGAGATCAAAGAGCAAAAGAAATAAAAATGGGTCTATCTTAGTTATAAAATCCAGCCTAGTAGGGTTTAAAACCGCGCCAGCATAAATACGGATGCGGTTTTTGTGACGCTATAAATGTTGCATTAGTCCATCAAGTGTTCAAGTCCATACACTAGCTCATGGCGTTTAACGACTTCCTTGCATGCTAAGCAAATGCCCGGCATGAAAGATTCTCGGTGCTGTGAATTATGCTCAATTTTTAATGTTTCACTTAACCCACCAAAGAAAACGGTCTGTTGTGCAACGACACCCGGTAAACGTATCGAATGCAGTTTGATACCATGTAACTCGGCACCACGCGCGCCTTCGATGAGCTCTTTATCGCTACAAGGCGTCGCCGCTTTAATGCGTGCTGCAGCAATCAGTTCAACGGTGCGTATCCCTGTCCCTGATGGGCTTTCTTCCTTTTGTGGGCTGTGTGCTTCAATGATCTCAACATCGGGGAGATATTTGCCTGCCTGAGCTGCAAATTTCATCATTAATACCGCACCAACAGAAAAATTGGGCGCGATCAGACCACCAATCTGTTTTTCTGCCGCCAATGCCTGCAGTTGATTTACCTGCTCTGTTTGGAAGCCACTGGTGCCAATGACCGGAGACGCACCAGCATTAATAATAATTTGAGTATTAGTAAAACCGGCAGAAGCTGTGGTTAAATCTACGACGACTTGTGCACCGCTCTGTTTAATCAAAACAGCAAGGTCATCACCAAAATCACACTGGCCCACGAGCTGTAATTGAGGATCATTTTCAATGGCTTTAACCGCTTCACTACCCATGCGCCCTTTGGCACCATTTACTATGACTTTAATCATGGTTATTCCTTTCGTATTTTTAATATGACAAAGGGCAACGTTATTCATGCTGCTTTGCATTTAATTATGAGTGCTTATAAAAAATATAAGTCGCGAAACCTACCCAGCTTAAAACGAATAACGTCCAAGGTAAGTAGTTATTACTCTGTTCTTTTGTATCAATTTGTATTTCAGTCGCTTGCTCAGGTTGTTTTTTTCTGTTTTTCTTATTCGCTTTATCGGCTTGGCGTTGTTTGTTTTTGGCCATTTTTTTGTATTCAGCAATACCCTTTTGGATGCCTTGGGCAATAAGACGCGTCTGCTCTTTTGTTTGCCCTGGTTTTTGCGTTTTTTTGGCTACGACCAGTGCCTCATCTTGGGTTTCTGCTGAGATCTCGTTATTTTTATGTTTAGCCATTTTATCTACACTTTTTGTTTTTAAGTTGCGTTAATCGTGTCAGTGATTTCTTATTGATCATCTTTAGAAAGCTTTCTGGATCATCATAATTATATTCAAAAAGATGCGCCACCACTTTGCCAACCAGCGCTTTACTCTCTCTGATTTCAGCGTGGCTGCGTCCGCATCCTTGGCAAAAATCACCATCACTAGTACATTGGCTAGTGCAGGGGCTAAATTTCATGGTCAACTCCTTGTGTTGCTGAACTCAGCTGTAAAATCGAATATAATAGTAAACCCAAAGGGGGGTAGACAAGCCAGTCTAGCAATTTTAGAGCGTCTAATCATGAATTTTAACCTTCTTATATTTGCTATTACGGTTTGATCCCAATGGCATGCCTAAACTACTGCTCAGTAAGCAGAGCTGTTTAAAGGGGCTGGTAGATCATTATCCTTAGGTTATTTTCGTTGCAATCGCAATTTTGCTCATTAGATAGTCTATTTTTTGCACGTGCAAATGAATAGATAACAAGTCGATTTTTTATGACCGCAGATCACCTCGATAACCGCTCACGCGTGAAGGAAATATAAAATGAAATTTCAATTAGACCCGCGTTTACAAAATGATTGTTATCTACTGGCTGAGAGTGACAATAGTCGCTGGCTACTGCTTAACAATAGCTATTTTCCCTGGTTCATTATTGTCCCTAAAACCACTCAGACAGAGCTTTATCTGCTACCAAAAAAGCAGCAAGAACAGCTGCAACTGGAAAGTAATTTAATCAGTGAATTTGTGATCAATCATTTTAACTGTGATAAATTGAATGTGGCCAGTATCGGTAATATTGTTAAGCAGATGCATGTGCATATTATTGCCCGCAACGAATCAGACCCTTGCTGGCCGGGTGTTGTTTGGGGAACCAACCATAAACAACAATACACGCTTGGCGCCGCCTTAGAAATTCAGATAAACTTAAAGCAGTTTTGCCTGCATTCGGGGATAAATGAATTTCAATTTGCGCCACTTCAATAAAGCTCCTGCTGAGCATTGATTTTATCTGTACAAAGGTTCTATTATTCAATTCAATTGAAAACGAATGAATCTATATTTCTAATTTAATTTGGATCTATCATATTATTAATAGTTAAGGAAATGTGGAATGATTGAACTTTCACAACTGTTTAAAGATATAAAGCAACTGCCCGTTTTGCCTATTTTATTACTTGAACTAATGGAAAGCTTCTCCCAAGAAGGTGCTCGTGTTGAAGATATTGCCAAAAAGATAGGTATGGATCAATCAATCAGTGCAAAAGTAATTCGCATGGCCAATTCAGCTGCTTATCGTCGCGGTAATGAGGTTGAATCAATTGAACGCGCAGTCATTCGCTTAGGTTTTAATCAGGTGCGCAGCATTGTTGTGGCGACTTCGTTATCAAATGTTTTTCCCGATACCCCTGGCTTTGATAAAAACAAGTTTTGGAAAGATACCTTCACCACGGCAAGTATCGCTAAAGCGCTTGCCAAGCATGCTAATATTAATGAAGAAACCGCATTTACCTGTGCCATGATGCATAATATTGGTGAACTATTATTACAGATTCTCAAACCTGAAGAGTGCTCTTTAATTATGATGGCAATTGAAACGGGTGAGCCCCGTTTGTCTGCGCAACGAGAGACTTTCGGCTTTGATTACAGTCAAATTGGAGCGGAGCTCGCTAGACGTTGGAATTTTTCAAAAGTTTTTTATGATGCAATAGAGCAACAACTTGATCCTCTTTCTTATGAAACACCATCCAAAGAGGCGATCTTAATTCGTTTATCTGTTTTTGCTAGTTTCGCATGGGCAGCTGGACTGCCCGCTAAAATGATAGTGGCACGTTTCCCTAGCACATTAACTGACTACCTGAATTTAAATAAAGAAGGCTTGGTCGATGAATTTGATGAGATGATTGAAGCCGGGCAGGAACTTGGTCGTTTACTCGCCAATTAGAAGCGTAAATCGTGTTTATTCTGTTGTAAAATATAAAGTGGCTTTGCATATTTATGGGCTATTTTTTCTGCCCGCGTATTATCTTTACCATCATAAAGACAGAGCTTATCAGCTTGTCTAATTAATGCTAAATAACCCTCATTTTGTAGATATGTAGTATTACTTAGCTGCTGTTCGGATAATAGGCAGATAGTCGCTTTAAGGTCTAATACTGGCAGATAAAACTGACCTTGTAATAATTTTTGGATATTAACGAGGTGGCCTGCACCAGAAGGTTCAATAAAAATACGCTGTGGATTAACCTCTTTAATTAGGCGGTTTAAAGCGACCCTAAAAGGGAGACCCGCACTGCAGCATAAACAGCCGCCATAGACTTCTTTAATAAAAATATTATCGATTAGGCAATCGGCTTTAGCATAATGCACATTGCCAGATTCATTGACTAATACCGCCCACTTTTCATTAACTGGCTTATAAGTTAATAGTTGCTGAATCAAGGTGCTTTTCCCTGCCCCTAAGAATCCCCCAATAATATGGCAAGTTATTTTTTGTTTCATTAAATCTACTCCGTAAACCCCATTATCATAGCATGTATGCAACTTCCTCAGTTATACTGCTAATGAAAATTTAAAATAAGCAAATTAACCGAGGTGATTATGATTTACAGCATGACAGCATTTGCACGTAAACAATTTAAAGGTGATTGGGGAATTGCCGTCTGGGAAATTCGCTCTGTAAATCAACGTTATTTAGAGACCTACTTTCGCCTTCCTGAGCAGTTTCGCGGTCTTGAAATTAAATTAAAAGATATTTTCCGCAAACGCCTCCAGCGAGGAAAAATAGAATGTAATTTACGCTTTGAAGCCAGCAGCGGTAATGAAAATGCGTTAAGCATGAATTGTGAATTAGCGGCACAATTGATTCAAAATGCGCAATGGGTACTCGATACAGCGGGATCGGGTACATTAAATCCAATCGATATTCTAAAATGGCCTGGTGTAATGCAAGCACCAGAACAAGATCTCGACTTAATAAGTATTGAACTAATGGCGGGTTTTGAAGAGACGTTAGAAGAGTTTATTGACGCGCGTATTGATGAGGGCAGTAACCTTTCCGTGTTTATCGAACAACGTTTAGCTGCTATTAGTGTACAGGCGAGCAAAGTCCGAGCTTCTATGCCTGAAGTACAAGCATGGCAAAAAGCGCGTATTCTTAAAAAATTCGAAGATGCTAGCGTTGATTTAGATAGCACGCGTGTAGAACAAGAGTTGGTGTTACTAGCACAAAAATCCGATGTGGCAGAAGAGTTAGATCGCTTAGATTCTCATATCTCGGAAGCACGCAATGTATTAAAGAAAGGTGGGCCAGTAGGTCGTCGTTTAGACTTTATGATGCAGGAGTTTAATCGTGAAGCAAACACCTTGGGTTCTAAAGTGATTAACAGCGAGATCACCGCGGTCGCAGTTGAATGCAAGGTGTTAATCGAGCAAATGCGCGAGCAGGTGCAGAATATAGAATAGTGTCCGGATAGGTTCGTAACTGCCTTTTGGGTGCTGGTTTTGCTGGGTTTGTGTTGTTTTGTTGTCCGTGGTGGTTCGTCTTAGTGTGGTGGGTTCCATTGCTAAGTGGTGAGTTATTCGGTGGGTATGTTATACTTTAGCTAATAATGGGTGGTGGGTAACTTCTGCCCCCCAATTTAACTGGGGTGAACAGGCATATGGGCAAGCTAACAGCAAAAGAAGTAGAAGCTAAAGCAAAGGGTAAGGTAGGACGATTCGCAGATGGGGATGGCTTGTATTTTGTCGTCCCTAAGTCTGGCAAGGCACATTGGATGTTAAGGTTTTCCTCCAATAAAAAACGCAAAGAGATGACGCTGGCCAAGTATAGTGATCTGTCTTTAGCTGATGCGCGTACTGCTGCGTCCCTTAAAATGCAACAACTCCGTCAAGGTGTTGATCCCCTCATTGAAAAGCGTCGTACTCAGCAAGGCTCAATTAAAGTAGTTGATGATCTTTTTGCTGATTGGCAAGAGGGTAATGTAAAACGCTTAAAACACCCCTCTATCCCTGCTCGGGTTTATCGTAAAGATATTGCGCCTGTTATTGGTGAAATCAAACTCGATAGCATAAATGCTAGAGATATCAGGCGAGTAATAACTTCAATTAATGATTCAGGCCGTCCGGCTATTTCTAATGATGCCTTAGGCTACTGCAAACAACTCTTTAATCACGGCATAAAACTAGACCTGCTGGGCGCGAACCCAGCAAGCGCATTTACGGTAACTGATGCTGGTGGAATAGAGAAAAGTAAGGATAGAGCCCTAAGTCTTGATGAACTTAAATTCTTTTTCCAAAAAGCGCGTGATAATCGTGATAGTTTTAGTCGTGACAATTATTTAGCTTGTGCATTGCTGGTGGTGTTAGGTGTTAGGAAAGGGGAGTTAACAGAAGCTTTATGGCAGGAGTTTGATTTAGTAGAAGGTAAGTGGAGCCTTCCTAAAGGGCGTAGTAAATCAGGTGTCGGCATTGTTATTCCATTGCCGGAAGTCGTTTTAGAATGGCTTCAGGAGCTTAAAATTAGGGCTTGTGGTTCAGATTATGTATTTCCCAACAGGCGAAGCAGCAAACGTCCATATATGGGGGCAGATACCCTAAACAGGGCAATTACTAAGCTATTTGGTCACGAGGCGGGTAAGAAGAAACAGCCTCCTAATCAGATGGGGGATATGGAACACTTCACCGTACATGATCTACGTCGTACCTGCCGAAGTCTCTTAGCGGCACAAGGAACGCCCGGCCATGTGGCCGAGCGCTGTTTGAATCATAAGTTAAAAGGTGTTGAGGGTATTTATGATCGGTATGATTATTTTGATGAGAGGTTGCAAGCCTTTCATCAACTTGCTCACACAATAGAAAAACTGATTGTTTGAATAATAGTTCTTATTACTGCGTTTAACGGCATAAACACCATCACCTTCCAAGTGAGCTCACTTGGAAGGTGATGGTGTGATTCTATTTATATTACTGTCTTTCAATAGCTCCAATCCTCATAAGCAAGCGGTAAGCTGTTAAGCAAGTTTCTGCGTTCTCGCCAATCGGGCATGTTTTTATCCATAATACGCTTAAAGCGGTCATTATGATGACGTTCTATTAAGTGAACTAATTCATGGACTAGAACAAACTCAATACATTCAAAAGGTTTTTTAGCTAACTCAAGGTTTAACCAAATCCGTTTGGCTTCAATGTTGCAACTTCCCCATTTGGTTTTCATCTTCCTAATACCGATAGTTTCCGGTTTTACATCAAGTTTTTTTTGCCAATAGGGGAGTAGCTTTTCTAATGATGTTTTTATTTCTTGGCGGTATAAGTTATTTAATAACTTAAGCCTATTTTCTACGCTTGTATTTTCAGTGATAGATAGCTCTATTTTATCGTCGCCCTTTACTTTCACCTGGAACTTTCCCGTTGTTTCAATTATTGAAAGGCGATACTGCTTACCCCATAAATAATGACTTTCACCTCTCACCATTTCGCGAGTAAGTTGGCGAGGTTGATTAGCAAAATCTGCTTGTTGTTTCTTTATCCAGGCAAGCTTATTGATCACTGCAAGGCGAATTGCTTGTTCACTCGTTATATGAGGCACAGACAAGCGTACTCGCCCATCAGGAGGCAGTACGCTTAAATGTATATTCTTAATAGTTTTACGATTGAGGTGAACCTTAATACCAGCAATGATCAGTTCACTGTTTTGATCGGCTAATGGCATTAATGATAATCCTTTTGTGCTTTAACCAGATCCATTACTTCTACAATATCAACGTTATAGCTGGCTGTTTCTTCTCTAATCGCATTTGCTATTTCACGTTCTTTGAAGCGATCACCTAACCAGTCAGCTTTCTTCGTGTAACGAACCGCGGAATCAATTTTAGTGGTTAATACCTCATCCTTGCCCAGGTTATCGTATAAAGCTTGTTTTGCTGCAGAATCAACGGTATCGGGGTAATTTGCTTTACTCGTACCGCTTGGATTCACTACCTTTCTAGCTAATGCTTTAATCTCTTCAAGGTATGTTTGATAATCCAGTGCTTTTTCACGTCGAAGTTTAATGATGTCATCTAATAGTGTAGACATCTGCTCATAGTACTTAGGGTTAACAGGGTTTTCATCAACAATGGTTTTACGCACATTATTTTCAATGGCCTCAGCCATTGCTTCTTCATCACCTTTTATACCTTCAGGTAATGAATAAAGACCTTCTCCATTATTATTAACAACGAGATCGATTAAACCTAACTCTTCAAAATCCATCAGCAATTCACTATCATCTGCACGGATATACATATCGAGTAAACCACGCATAGCCGGTTCGAAACGTTTCATTTCTAGCAGATCACCACTAGCAACTTTTACTTCATCACGCACTTTTTCGAAATAAATAACTGCTTGTTTAACTTTTTCTGCTTCTGCCACAGAATAACCTGCTTGTTGCATTTCATTTGCAAGGTTTGCGTAAGACCTTAATAACTTAGCAACCGCTTTATACAGCGTAAGCCGTAGCGCTTCTTTCTCGGAGCGTCCTTCTTCTTCCGTCAGTTCTACACCTGATTTACCACAGAAATAATGAATAAAGTCAGTGGTATGACGAGGGGCTTTAACGGGTTCACACACTGCGCGGACAGTTTCTAATGCAGTATCGAGATCTTCTCTTGCTTGTACCAATCTATCTTTTAATAATCCAGCAACATCTGCTTCATCGTAGCCATCGAAAGCTTCGGCTGTATAATCTTTTATCGCTTTATCTAATGAACGAAATAAATCTTTATAATCGACAATATAACCGTACTCTTTATCTTCGCCATCTAAACGATTAACACGGCAAATTGCCTGAAATAGATTGTGATCAGCCATATTTTTATCAATATACAGATAGGTTGCTGATGGCGCATCAAAGCCCGTTAACAGCTTATCCACTACAATTAGCAGACGCATTTGTCCTGGCTCATCAACAAAACGCTTCTTGACCGCTTTTTCAAATTCCTCTACTCGTTTAGCCGCTTCATCTTCACTTTGTTCAAAATAGTCTGCCAACATTTTACGATAGGTGTCGTATTTGAATAACTTTTCAGTTTGCCCCTCACCAGACTCTTCACCTTTAATGGTGCTTGCGGCTGGTTGATAGCTGGTCACAATGGCACATTTTCCGGCTAAATCAGTCTTATTAAAGAGGTCATAAACGACACAGGCTTGATGTACGCTTGCACACACAAGCATTGCATTACCTCGTCGAGACATTAACGCTGGTTTCAATTCCATGTCCATCAAAATGTCGCTAACGATTTGTTCTAGGCGTGACTTGCTAGAAAGCAGTTTTTGCATCGTTCCCCATTTCTGCTTCAGCTGCATACGCGCTAGATTAGAGATACCTTTTGTTTTCACTTCAAACCATTGATCTACTTTTTTAGTCGAGGTTAAGTGTTGGTCTATATCACGAGCTTCATAACGTAAATCAAGTACTACACCATCACTAACCGCTTCATTAAATTTATAGGTATGAATGTAAGGACCAAACACCTCTAATGACTTTTTCTTATCCTTCTTCATCAGTGGTGTACCTGTAAAACCAATAAACATGGCATTAGGGCCCTCTCTACCACTAAGTAGGGCTTTCATTGCGGTATGTAACTTACCTGATTGTGTACGGTGACATTCATCCACCAGCACAAATAAATTACCTTTTGGGGAAAAGTTAGTGGGGAGGTGTTCGGCTAAGGAATCAATATATTCAGAAGTCGCGCTATCATCATCTTCATCTGTGACGACTTCGCCATTTCGCCCAAACTTATGGACTAATGAACAGATTAACCAGGGGTTTGCTTCATTTAAAGTGGTTATTAAATCTTGGCCGCTTGTCGTGCGATAAATATCTTCATCAACACCAGAGAATACACCTTCAATTTGTTGGTCTAGTTCAGTACGGTCTGTCACAATTAAAACACGCGCGTCGGTAATGTTTTCTCTAATCCACTTAGCCAACCACACCATGGTTAAACTTTTACCAGACCCTTGCGTATGCCAGATAATACCACCTTGTTTTGCTGCGATATGTTTTTTAGCTGCTTGAACACCAAAGAATTGATTATGACGACAGGTCTTTTTAATACCTGCATCAAATACTATAAAGTTATGAATAAGTTGTAAAAATCGCGTTTTATTACAAAACAGGGCAATATGTTGATCAAGTATTGTTTCCGCTTCGATACCAGCTGTTAACAGTGTTTTTTCGCTATCTGGTTCTTTCCATTCTAGGTAATATTTTTCAGTGGTTTCAATGGTGCCGTAACGAAGACCTTGCGTATCATTACCTGCCATCACTAACTGCATCGTCGTAAAGAAATTGCGAATAAAGGACTTTTTCTGATTATCTAAGTTTTGGCGAATACCTTCACTAACGGAAACCGATGAACGTTTTAATTCAATGACACCTAAAGCAATACCATTTACATAAAGTACAATATCAGGACGTTTTTTTAACTCACCTTTTATGGTGACTTCTTCTGCAATCGCAAAATGGTTAGCTTCAGGATTCTCCCAATCAATAACCCAAACCGTTTTTATGGCTTCACCAGCACCTTCTTTCTCTTTCACGCCATAGCGTAATAATCGATATAGCTCTTTATTGGCATCAAAGAGTTTTTTACCTTCACCTAATGCTGAAGCTGCATCAAGTTTGCGCAAGGTACGAGAGATTAAGCCGTCAGAAACACCGCGCTTAGTTAGCCATTGACTGAGCAGACCGACTTCAATATTGCGATTGTTTTCACGATATTGCCAATCACCTAAATAGTCGTAACCAAGCTGTTTCTTGAAAAACTGAACAACGCGATCTTGGGTGACACGTTCTTTCTGACCAACTTTACTCATGAACCAAATCCTTTCAAATCATCATTACGATCAAGCAACGATCAAGCAAATTAAAAGCTATAAAATCAAATTGTTAAGGGCCATTTTCTTTTTTACAGCTTGATTTTAAGCCCTCAAATCAAGCAATGATCAAACAAATTAACACCAATGTGGAATGTAGCGCATCGCTTTAGTTCCGGCGTCGGCATCGTATGGCTTCACTAATCCAGCACTAACCGCATCTTTAATGACACGGCTCACATAACGTAAACAACTCTCTATGAGTTTGTGTATTCTTCAAACTTTAAGATTTTTTATAAAACGTGATGGTGATTGGTATTTAATATCACCCCATGGCATTGTTCTTCTTTGTGGGTATGTAATATAAAGCCACCTTCTAGCTCTAGTCACAGCAACAAAGGCACTATTTTGCTCTTCTTCAATGTCTTGAGCTGTTTTGGCGCGATAATCAGGAAAGACTCCTTCAACCATGCCAACTAAAAAGACAATATCTTTCTCTAGGCCTTTCATTGTATGCACCGTACTTAAGGTTATACCTTTACCTTGAGCACTTTCTGCAAGTTGTCCTAGTGCAAGTGCATTTCTGAATGCCTGTAGTGATTCACCAAGACCTTTTAACTTGAAACGGGTCCAAGCACTCCTAAACTCTTCTAATTCTTTGATACTACGCTCAATTTCTGGCTTTTTATCATCAAGCTCAGCATCATTTGCTAACTTGTTGAGTTGTTCAGAAGATTCTTTATAAAATTTGGGAATGTTTGGCTCTTCACTATCGAGAGAGTCAATGTTTGCTAAAAGTTCAGCTTGAAGGCTTGGAAATAATATATCGGCATTAATTACTTCACGTGACCAAGTACTTAGTAAATTATCGCCATGCCACTCCTTAGGAGGTTTAATTTTCAGAAGAGCACATAACTTTTTACCATCTACCCAGTCTTTAGGGTTTAATTTTAAGCGAATAGAATAATCTAATATTTTCCCAAACAGTGAAGTCGGCTCGGCTTGCCGCTCTCCTTTCTTAAAATTAAAGGCGATTTTTTCTTGTTCAAGTTTTTCAGTCAGCGCTTTAAAAACAAATCTGTTTCTAGCGATAATCACCATGTTCTCTAAAGTTATGTTTCCCTCGATTTCCCCATGATTTTCAAGTTTTAATAACTCATTGATTTGGTTTACCACCCATTGAGCTTCAACATATTCATCTTCACATTCTTGCTTATGGAACAAACCATTTAATGCCATTTCATGTTCAGTTTGTGATTGAGGTTTAATTTGATTCGCGACTTTAATAATGGCTTTCGTACTGCGATAGTTTTCAGTTAACTTGTATTTTGTCGGGTTGTAATCTTCTACAAATTGGGTTGTTAAGTACTTCTCAGATGAACCATTAAAACCATAAATCATTTGATTTGGGTCACCAACCATCAAAATACTTTTCACCTTATCTCCGCAGAAGGCATTAATAAATTCATACTGTGCTTTATTTAGATCTTGAGCTTCATCAACACAAATATGCTTGAATTTTGTTCGATATAGGTCTGCTATCCATTCTTGTGTCAATAACAGCTTATGGGCAAAAATCAGAATGTCGTCATAATCGATGCCACCACTAGCCAATAATGCACTTTGGTAATCCTGATAGATTTTCCATATACCAGATTCAATTGAAAAACGATCTTCAACCTCCTCTTGAGATAACAATTCCCTTTTGATAACTGAAAATGTATCCATGTAATTTTGCATTACTTGCTGGCGATTCTTTTTCTCTTTTGAGTCTTCAATATTGAGGTACTCGTCTATATCAACACCCTCATCCCTCAAAGATTGAAGAAACACTTCCATTCGATCTTTATCGCGATCATATATGTGCAGCTCTGATGGTAAGCCAATGGTATGACCGTATTGCTCAAGTATTCGTTGTGCAATTGAATGGACAGTAGATATCCACGTCCTATCTTCGACTTCATCAACGTCAACTAGCCGCTCTTGCATCTCTTCTGCGGCCTTATTGGTGAACGTAAGTGCGATGACCCTATCTTTTTTAGTATTATCTAAAATAAATCTGATGCGTTCAGTTAAAACTCTCGTTTTTCCAGAACCAGCCGATGCAAGTATTTGTATCGGAGTACCGATAGGTGCGCGAACAATTTTCGTTTGAGTTTCTGAAAGATTAATCATGATGATATCCACCCTCTCACTTGTTCAAATGCATTTCTAAAGGCTGTTGGAACTAGTGCTCCGGTTGCTCTAGCTTGGGGGTTTCTGTAAATTACCGCCGCTAAAAATCCAGCGTAAGATGCTTTCGCTGACCTTAACTTTTCGAGTAATGCGTCATTATTTAATTCCGATATTTCTTGCTGTTTAGCTGCAACATAGTGAGGGTTGCCTGAGCCTTTTGTTTCAGAGAGTACCAAGGCTTCAGCTAACTCCTGTGTTATTCCTAACTCATTAACAAGTTCAGCTTCAATATCGTTGTTATCAGACAAAAAGAAAATTTGAAACTCATCTGTATTTAGTGCTAATCGAGTATCACGTCTAATGTTTTCAATTTGGGATTCTACCGTAATTTTTGCATTCCCATCGTTATCACCCACAACGCAAACAGGGATACCTAAACTGCAAGCCAATTTAATAAAAGGAGCGTAATTTTTCCCCGCAACGCTGATGCAATTTACACCTGCGGCAAATGCTGTAAAGCCAAAATAGTGCTCGAACATTGCAGGAACAATTTGCTCTTCTGTAACACCTTCAAAGAGTATTATCCCTCTGGCAAATAAAACTTCACCACGAAATCTCATAACTTCTCGCTGAAGTATTAATAAATCTTCAGCATCAAAAACGTTTGGAAGTTGTTTTACACTAACATTACTTGC
This sequence comes from Psychromonas antarctica, assembly GCF_022267535.1. Classification (GTDB taxonomy): domain Bacteria; phylum Pseudomonadota; class Gammaproteobacteria; order Enterobacterales; family Psychromonadaceae; genus Psychromonas; species Psychromonas antarctica. The sequence goes on along the minus strand of NZ_JAHNZV010000004.1, from coordinate 20,206 downwards.
TGTCTTTACCATTGAGCGGAGATCTTGCAGATTTCCCATCGCAGCAAGAAAAGGGGAGTGTGTACTAACGATTACTTGTCCTTTTGAATCTCTCAACTGTTGATAAAGTGTACGCTGCGCATTTGGATGCAAATGCGCTTCTGGTTCTTCGGCGGCAATAATTGGGAAAAATGGTTTTACTTCTTCTGCGTGCTTTTTAGCTGAAAGCTCAGTAAATGCTTTTACTGTTAGCATTGAAGCCCAACTACGAGTGCCCATACCGTGATATTCCATAGAGAACGAATTACCCTCATTCTCTCCAAAATGAACAGTAAATCGTTTCGATAAGTCTCTAATTTTCTTAGGAAAAGGAGTAATATCAGTTTGGCCGCTGCCTTCGAATGATTGACTCAATGCATCAAGGTGAGTTTTTAGCTCAGATAAAGGTTCACTTTTAACGATTGCCTTTTCATTAATGTCAGCTACCATTTTTTCGAGTTCTTTTACGTCTTCATCATCGTATTCGACACTAGCCAAAACCTTACCAATATAGGATGTTTTCTCTCTAAGCTCTTGATGTATATCACGCTGTGCATCAATAGAAATAAAAGGCAAGGCATCAAATCGCTTACGTATTTGTCGCTTGGCGATAGTTTTAACGTCAATCCACCCATCAAACTCAGGCCACGCCTCTAGCCAGAACCTAGCAGTTAAAAAACCGCCTCTAACCTTATCCCGTTCACATTTAGTCCTGATCACGACAAATTGAGAACCATCAGCCTCTGCCTGAATAATATCACCAAGCTCTTCCAGCCATTCAGCTTCAAAGATTTTTGCTCTTTTATCATGTTCATCCATAGCAACAATTCTTACATCAATAACAATACACTCAACAACATGATCATCATTATCAATGTGGAAGTCTTCTTCGGTTAAATATCTGGAGTAATCACCCAAGGCAAGCTGAAGGGCTTTAATGATTGATGTTTTACCAGAATTATTTGTCCCAATTAGTACTGTCACTCTAGGGAGTGATATCTCTACATTGGCAATGCCTCTAAAGCCAGCGATTCTTGCTTGGTCGATTAATATATTCATTTTGCCTCCGTGCAAACAGGCAACCGTGTGCGACCTGTTAGAAGCTCTTGCATCATGCCTTGTTTGATTTGGCGTGTTTTAGATAAGCGTTTGCTTAAGGCTTGGATCTCTTCATCCATATCGGAGAGGATGGTGGCGATGGCGATTTGTTCTTCTTTAGATGGCGGACAAGGTATTTGATAGTTTTGGATTGCTAAAAAAGGAACCCTACGATGCCCTGCACTGCCTACCATTTCACCTGCAAGTTCTTTCCGCAAACAGTCCCTTATAGTCCAGAAATAAATAAAGTTAGAATCAGCTAAGTTTTTTGCTCTCAATATGTGGAATTCTGTACTACCAAACCCTATTTTTGTTTCTAAAATATGTGTTTGACTACCTTTGCCATTTTCAAAACAAGGTGTGATTTTAGCAACAAGTACATCTCCTTTTTCAAAATATGTAAACCCTGAACTTATTTTATAAAAAGGAACTTGTTTTTGTGTGACTAGTTGAGCGTTTTCGCTAACATCTTGCATTCCAACAAATGTCGTCAACACATCAGGATGAAGCTTCTTTCTATGAATGGTTTGTTCAAATAAATCCCCAAATGCAACAACTTCCCAATCTTTTGGTATTTCACCTAGTTCGCTGGGTTTTGTGCCTTTTTTCTTGCCTTGGCTTGGCGTTGTGCCTGTTGTTTGGTTGCTTGTTGGACTTGATGTTTGATGAATTGCCTTATTCTTTAGTTCGCCTTCTGTCGACTCGTCTGAATTAACATAGGCAAATTGCGGTAGACGGGTTTTACCTGTGAGCAGTTGTTGCATGGTGGCGGTTTTAATCGCTTGTTTCTTGGCAATCAGTTTTTCTAGTTCACTGAGTAATAAATCCACATCCGATAAAGCATTAGCGATGGCAGTTTGTTCTTTTAACTTAGGAAATGGAATTAATGTGCTTTTAATGGTGCCTAACCCAAGGTTTTGAATAGTTGAACCTGTTAATCCATCTTCGAATCGTTGCTGTGTTGCCTCACATGAAAGCGCATGGTACATATACTGTACATCAGCGGTGTTACGTATATTTATATATGCAGCACTTTTCCCTAAAATAATTGGTTCGTTATTGTAAAAACATAAATTACCAATGGTTCCATTGATAGATAAAAACAACGTTCGGTTATTTATGTTTTTCTTATGTTTCTGGTATTCACTCTCATTTACTCTCTTGGTATTTTCAGTAAGTTTGATACTTCCATTATTTATATTATTCCCGTTAACGAAATAATAGTTGCCATTAGAATCATAAACAGGAGTTGAATGAATTCCGTCTCCAATTAAAGTCGCTGTATCACCGATAGATATAGCGTCCCATTCATCAGGAATAACCCCAACCTCTGTTTGTTTATACCCATCAGGTATCAATTGCTTTGAACTTATTTGGTTACGTCGGCTATCCATGCCTCCGCCCTGCGGGCCGTCGCTAGCGACGTTCACTTTTTTTGAAGGAAATGGTACTCCCGATAAATTTGTCATAACGTCCACTCCAAACCCATCGTTTTAAGGTGACTTGCTACTTTATCGCTTAAGCTATCTACGGACTGGGTTAAGTTGGGTAATGGGGTGTTGTAACGTTCGCTTAACTCGGTAACGCGATTCGCCATTTGCTGCGTCACACGTTCTATCTCCGCAACAATATTGGCTTGTAATGTGGCTAACCATTTATCATCGACGATTAAACTTTTCACTTCTTCAATTGTCAGTGTCGGATAATGATTAAACACTGCGAGATCAAGTGCTTCCTGTGCTATTTTTAATTTATTCTTTAATGAAGCAACTTCATCTAGGCAAGTTAGGTAAGATTGAACTATCTTAATTTCTGCTAAGAAAATTGAGTTAGAATCTGACTGTAATGCTTCATTAACCTGTTTAAAACCGGCAGCAAACGATGCGTTGACCAACTTATTTCGGTCTTTAATTTGCTTATCTAAGTCAATATAGCCTTGAAGCTGAGATTCTTCGGCAGCATCTACAGTCACCATAAGTGCTTTAATACCTTTGAGGGTTAGCTTACCTTTTGCATTTTTGGCTAATTCAAATACAGGCTGAGCAGACACTGCTAGCAGCTTCTCTTGTAGTTGTTCAATAGAATTTTTTAATTTTTGATACTTATCGAATTGATCGGAGTCTAAGCTTTTCCAAGCTAACACTATAAATTCATTTAGTGCTGTATTAGCCTCTGTTTTGTTACTTATCTTTTCTAAAGTACCTTCATCACAAGAATGCTCTTCAACTAAAGACTCTAATACTTGAGTGGCCGTGTCTTGTAACGTTTGTAATTTATCAAGTTCACTTTGCTGTGTTGCAAAATAACGCTTCACGATTAAGCTTGGTGGAATTAACTCGGCTTTGTATTTCTTCTTATTAATAACTAAGTCTGGAACCTCTTTTAGTTTTTCACCTTTTGCGACCACTAATTCACGTAAACTATTACCAGCTTCCCAGCCATCTTGGATCAATACATACACATCGTCTTGTAATGTTGTTGACCAGTAATCCATCAGTATTTGGTAAATGTCGTATTTACTTAATAACTCGCTGGTGGCGTAAGTGGTTAATAGCATCTCTGAGATGCGGTGAATAAACTCTTTGGGGTTATCACCTAGGGCTAGGTCTGAAAATCCAGCTTGCGTTGACCATGCAGTAAAGGGCAATAAGCTACGGCTGGCAAAGTCTTTAAACTCACTGTGCGCTAAAATGTTATTTTTAACTTGGCTCGCATCTACCAAGCACTGGCTATAACCTGCGCGCGTTGGTTTAAATAATGTTGATCGAATATTAGGGAACACCTGCCAGAAATGCTCTAGCGCATCAATATCACTATTAGGAATACCACCTTGTAAATGCGCACTTAAATCGTGCAAATCTTCAGGTTCACTGGAATCGATATAACGTGGAATATTGAGGTTGTAATCATTTGCTGCAATTTCATCAATCGCCACTAAACGGCTAAAGCGCTCAATGGTTTGCTCTTTGTTGAACACATCGACAATTTTATGGATATCTTGGCTACGTAAACGGTTTTTATTACCGTCTTTAATAAAGCCTTTACTGGCATCAATCATAAAGATTGAACGACCTTCCACTTTGCCGTCACTATCACTGGTATCTGTTAGCACCGCTTGTTGTGCATGCTCTTTATCTATCACGATAATACAAGCTGGGATGCCTGTACCGTAGAATAGGTTAGCTGGTAAACCGATAATGCCTTTGATGTAACCTTGTTTAATGAGGTTCTGGCGTATATTGGCTTCTGCATTACCACGGAACAATACCCCATGAGGCAAAATGACAGCCCCTTTACCGGTGCTTTTAAGGCTAGTGATAATGTGCAATAGGAAAGTGTAATCACCGTTTTTTTCAGGTGGAATCCCCCAAGTAAAACGATTAAAGAGATCATCGTTAGGGTTTAAACCACTGGTCCAGTTTTTATTAGAAAAGGGCGGGTTAGCAACGGCAAAATCAAAGGTTTTTAATTTATTAGCCGCATCTTTCCATTGTGGTGAAGACAGCGTATTGCCTTTCCAAATTTTAGCGGTGGCGTTGTTATGCAAGATCATGTTCATTTTAGCGAGAGCGGCGGTGGGGCCTTCGTTTTCTTGACCATAGATAGACAAACCGCGTGGTGCTTCATCACTGGCTTTTAATAATAATGAACCTGAACCACAGGTCGGATCGTAAACCGTTGCGTCCTGTGGCGTTTGTTTTTTAATGCCCACAACTTTAGCTAGAATTTGTGAGACTTCAGAAGGGGTATAAAATTGCCCCTTTGATTTACCTGACTCTGTTGCAAAGTGACGCATTAAATACTCATAAGCATCACCGAGTAAATCATCACCATCTGCACGGTTATCGGCAAGATCTAGCTTTTGGAATATACCCACCAGCTTAGTGAGTCGATCCACCATCTCTTTGCCTTTACCGATTTTATCTTCATCGTTAAAGTAGGCAATGTCGATCACGCCTTTTAAATCATTCTCTTCGGCTAATGCAGCGATGACCTTATCAATGCCTTCACCGATATCTTTTTTACCTTTAAGTAATACTAAGTCATCGAAACTTGCCCCTGCTGGCACCACTATCATGCCGTATGGGTCACCTTTATATTTGTCAGAGACGTATTTCATAAATAACATGGTGAGTACGTAGTCTTTATATTGGCTGGCATCCATGCCACCACGTAGTTCATCACAACTTGCCCAAAGGGAGGAATAGAGTTCTGTTTTTTTTATGGCCATTTTTATAAAACCTTAATAATGATTGGGCGGTTATAGTTGTGTTGTGTTTAAGCCTGCGCTTTTTAAGCGAGCCGTTAAATTGCGCATTTTAGAGAATTCAGTGCCGAAGCTACTTTTCAAGCCAACACCTGCGCAGAACTCTTTAGCGGTAATGTTTTTAAGGTCATCTGCATACTTGATCATTTGCAGGTGTAATTCAGCAGTGTACTGATTACGCGGGGCATCATTTAAGGCTTGTTTGATGTTGTTGAAAATAGTTTCTTCGTTCATATTGTTACGCCCTGATATATTTGCAGTTATCTGTTTTTAGCTAATTTATATAATTTAGCTAAAAGGGCGGCGAAGCGCAATGTAATTTTTCATAGACTTCGATATTGGATCTTAAGCAAGTTCAGCTGCATGCGCTTCCCCCTGCAACCTGTAGCTCCGCATCATCTCGTTGCTCAATCTTATCTAAAATCCACTCTTGTACCTCATTTTCCACCCATGCCACTGATTTGCCGATTTGCGTAACTGGCTTAGGGAATAACCCTTCTTTCATGTATTTATAAACGCTTGAGCGGCCAAGTGCGGTTTGCTTCATTACTTCTGCTAATTTGATGAGTCTCATGAGTAATCTCCCCTCAACTGTTTATTGCTCATCAGATAAGAGGCATTACTAAAAAATAAAAAAATCACAGGTTAGATTGAAAACATTTACAGATATATTTCATCACTGTGCATAACCAAACCACCAGCAAAAGGAGCTATTTATGCACACTAAAACAAATCGGGTTTACACCCTACAGAAGCCTATGACAGATCATCAGGTGTTAGAAAAAGCATCTGAAATTTTAGCAACCAAGTACTTCCGTGATAGTGCCTTTACTAACGCACAAGCGACCATAGACTTCCTCAGCTACAAGCTGGGGAAGTTTGATAATGAGGTCTTCGCGATCATGCTATTGGATACACAGAATCAATTGCTTGAATACCGAGAGCTGTTTTACGGCACAGTTGACAGTGCCAGCGTTTATCCCCGAGAAGTTGTAAAAGCGGTTATGGCAGCCAATGCCAGTGCGGTGATCTTTGCTCATAACCACCCGTCAGGCATTGCAGAACCTTCTGAGGCAGATAAACGCATCACGGTGAGACTCAAGCAAGCCCTTGCCCTGATTGATGTGCGGGTGTTAGATCATATTGTCGTCGGCAAGAATTCAGTATCATTTGCAGAGCGGGGATTAATCTAATGGATATTAAAATCAACCAGAATCCGTTAAAGGTTTCAGCGAAGTTTCATAAACAATTAAACCAGCAAATAAAACAAAAGCGGATTACTGAAGAGGATACTCAAATCACCCTCAACTTTAGGGATCTCTCCTATTACAATAAACAGGGCGGTTATCACCCTATTGAAATCTCGATGCAAAAGGATCAATCGACGGGGAATTGGGATTTGTTGTACATAACAGACTTTGCTTATTATGGCTATCCCTATCCGGAGTTGGCTACTGAATTTGATTTCAATTTCAGTATGCAGACTTTCTTCATGATTGGTTGTGCAGGCAAGCCATTATCTCACCCAGAAGTAAAAGAGTTTTATAAGCTCTGGCAAAGTAACTTTACGTGTTATCTGGAAAGTGGCGCTTTTGATGAAATAGTCGTGAATTCTTGGTAATGAAATCCAACTACCCATTTTAGTATTTTGGGAACTTGAGATCCCTTGTGTAGCAAGGCTCTACTCTAATTACCCCCTCTGAAGTTCCCCAAACCCCGTTTCACATCAAAAAAGGAAGCAGACTATGGCTGAAGTTCATGCAGTTAAAAAACTCGTGAGCTTACGGCTGCATAGTTTGACTTGGGCGGTTAGCCCGACGAATTGAGGACATCCATACCTTTTTGACGAATTGATGATGAATTGAGTGATGAATTGAGGGCATCCATACCTTTTTGACGAATTGTGAATTTATACCTACTATATAACCAGTGGTTTTATAAACACTAGTGGAGGTAAGTATGACGCAATCACGTTCAACATTAATTTCACTTGTTGATACACCCTATTACCACTGTATTTCACGTTGTGTTCGGCGTGCTTTTTTGTGTGGTGAAGATAAATACAGCGGTCGAAGTTTCTCACACCGACGTCAATGGATGGTTGATCGTATTCGTCAACTCAGTGATATTTTTGCTATTAATGTCTGCGCCTATTCCATCATGTCTAATCACTATCATCTTGTTTTACATGCCAATGAAGTCGAAATAGAGGCTTGTTCAGATGAAGATATCTGCAAGCGCTGGTGTCAACTTTATTCGGGCTCACCGATTGTATCGCGTTGGCTAAAAAGTGAGTTAACCAGCGATGCCGAAATTACTATGGCATTGGAGGTAATCGCTAGATGGCGACATCGTTTAGTTGATATTTCTTGGTTTATGCGTTCATTAAATGAATTTATCGCCCGAAAAGCGAATAAAGAAGATAACTGTAAGGGGCGGTTCTGGGAAGGCCGCTTTAAGTCTCAAGCATTATTGGATGAAAAAGCTTTATTAACCTGCATGGCGTATGTTGATTTAAACCCAGTGCGCGCAAAAATGGCAGAAACTGTTGAAGCCTCCGAATACACCTCTGTATTTGAACGTGTTCATGGCAGTTGTTGTGATGATGAAAAAACGTGCTCAGACTTCACAAGTAAACCCCTATTCGGTTTTGTGGCAGGAGAATGTAACGAGCAGCCGCAAGGCATCCCCTATGCTTTCATCGACTATTTAGAGTTGGTTGATTGGACTGGCCGTGCTATTCGTTCAGATAAGCGAGGTGGGATTTCAAATAAGATACCTAGGTTGCTGAGTACACTCGGTTTAGATGGCAATACATGGTTGGAATTGGCTTGTCATTTTGGTGGAAATTACCACTGTGCTGTCGGCTCATTGGAAGAGTTAGATAAGTTTGCCAGTCATACTGGCAGATGTTGGGTGTCGGGCCAAAACAAATTACGATGTATGCTTCATTAAACAGTCCTCATCCCGTCATATTGTATAATTAGTTGTTTGCTAAGGGGTGCTGACGTCTAAATATCGTATACTTGTTAAAATTTAATAGATATTCTCGTGGTTAAGCTAGAAATGTTTTTAAGAGCTAATGGTTATCGCGATAACTTGTAAAAATTATAACTATCTATCTTCTTAAAAAGATTTGGATGTCCGCGATTTTGAAGCTAGAAATGTTTTTAAGAGCTAATGGTTATCGCGATAACTTGTAAAAATTATAACTATCTATCTTCTTAAAAAGATTTGGATGTCCGCGATTTTTTACGTTAAAAAGATTTGGATGTCCGCGATTTTTTACGCGATTTTTTAATTAGTGTTGGCTTAATTGATGTGATCTAGCCAACCTTGCTGTATTTTTGTTAATGGCTTTGTATGCATAATAGTTTCCCTTTAAGGTAAAAGGAAAGAGTGACAGTTATTTTATCGCTTTGTTAGATGGGGTTTGTAGATCGCTTACGAATAACTAAACCGCATTCTTCGCCTCTTGAGTCCCAGCGTTATATAAAAAAACGGACAAACACATAATTTTTGGTTATTAAAATAGAGATACAAAACTATTGGAGGTGATTAAATTGAAGATTGGGTTAATTGGTACAAATTGGGGACGAATTTATTTCGGATTCGTTAAAAAATGCGGATACTCTATTGATTGTGTTTATGGAAAAAATTTAGAGAAAGTGCAGAGAGTGGTTGAAAATGAGGGGATGGGGAAAGCAACAAATAATTTAAACGATTTAGATGAGATGGATGTGATTATAATAGCCAGCCCAATTCATACCCATTTTGAGTATATTAAACGTTTTTCTGGAAAAAGAATATTTTGCGAAAAGCCCTTGCACGGATCAAAACAAAACGATAAATCAAAAAATCTTTATTTAACAGAAGATGTTTTTGTTAATTATTCATATCCATTTTTCAACACCTCTAAAGAAATTGAAAGAATTATAATAAAGGAAGATTTTGCAGAGGTGTATAAGATCACTTTAGATGTGGGGATCAAGTTTGATGCAATAAGAGACAGTAAGGATTGGTTTGTTGATGTGGCGGTTCATCCTCTTTATTTTCTTCAAAAACTATTTGGCAAGTTTGAGATGATCGATTTAGAAACGGGGATTGGTGAAATGAACCTAAGTTCAAAACTTGAAAGTAACAATATTATTCTAAATCTAAATTTATTTAAAGGTCATGAAGAGGGCATCAGTTTTGACTTGAAAATTTACGGAAAAGATAAGGAATTAAGTGTTTTTGGTGGATATAAACCAGCAAAGATGTGGTTCTTTGAACCCATAAAAGTTGCTGGCGTAGAGGTTAATACTGGCGAATATTCAACACAAGAAGATATTTGGATGATAGCAAATGGGGAAGCTTTCAAGATATATTTAGATTACGCCTCTGGCAATATTGAGCGTAAAGATGCCATTTCATTAGGTTTAGCAGATGCAAGATCTGCAATAGATTTAGAAGATGGAATTCAAGTCTTATTAGAGTAAATAGATTAACTCCTAATGGTTGTTGCCTTAGTTTGTCTAAGCTAAGAGAAAATAAGGTGCTGCTGAAGGGCTTCAACAAACAATGCCAGTCCTTGTTCATCTGTTTCATTAAATCTTTCTGTGATGGGGCTGTCGATGTCTAAAACAGCGATTGTTCTGCCATTGATATTAATGGGCAGTACGATTTCTGACTGGCTCGCTATATCGCAGGCGATGTGGCCCGTGAACAGATGTACATCGGCAATACGCTGGATAGTATTACTACTAAAAGCCGTACCGCATACACCTTTATCCAGTGGGATGCGCACACAGGCGACGTTACCCTGAAATGGGCCTAGCACTAACTGTTTGTCCTTTAAAAGATAAAATCCTACCCAGTTGATATTATCTAAATTCATATTAAGCAGAGCGCTGATATTTGCAAGGTTGGCTGTTAGATCTCTCTCCCCCTCAATTAAAGCCACCGCCTGCTTTGTCAATAACTGATACTGTTCTAATGTTTGCATGTTTATGGCCTTATCCGAGATTACGATTAATTTAGATTGTAAACAATAAGGTTTTTTTTATTTAATACAAGCAGAATCTCCTAAGTAAAGGTAGTTAGCTTTCTTAGGGGGTGCATAAATCGCAGTTAAAAAAATACCCACTTAAAAGCAGGTATTCGTCTGTTAAATTGTCAGATTAGTTAAAAAATTTAAAATCAGTATCTAAATTTTAAATTGCTTGACTAGTGTATCCAACTTCGCCCCTTCGGTTTCTATATTATGGCTAACGCTTTCAGCTGCTGTGCTGCTCTGTGTCAGCACACCGACAATATCCTGAATTGCATAAATATTGCGGTTAATTTCTTCTGTCACTGAGCTTTGTTCGGTCGCTGCGGTGGCAATTTGAGTGCTCATATCGTTAATTGATCTTACCGCTGTTGTCACTGAGCCTAAACTATCTGAAATTAAACGCGAGGATTCAACCGAACGTGTACTCCCTTCTTGACTGCGCTCCATTGCTGTAACCGCAAGCGCGACTAAACGATGCAGTTCACTAAGCATTTCGTTGATTTCTAATGTGCTTTCTTGAGTGCGGCTTGCAAGCGTCCGTACCTCATCGGCAACGACGGCAAAACCTCGACCTTGTTCACCTGCGCGTGCTGCTTCAATGGCTGCATTTAATGCCAATAAGTTAGTTTGTTCAGCAATCCCACCAATTACGGAGAGCACATTGTTGATCTTTTGCGACTGTGCACTTAATGCATTCATGCTGTTAGCGGCACCATTGATCTCGCCCATTAAATCGGAAATTTCAGATAGTGATGCATCAACGCGCTCTTGAGCTCGCATGACATCTTGAGTCACCGCCTGGGTCGCTTCGGCGACTTGGTTGGTATTGCTAGCCACTTCGTTGGCGGTGGAAGACATCTCGGTTATGGCGGAAACAATCTGTTCAGTTTCATTATTATGACTAAGCAACTGCGTTGTTATTTCATTACTCTGCTTACTCATTTCGCGGCCAGCGATATTAACCTCTGCAGTTGACGAGGTGATTTCTTGGATCATATGCTGTAGTTTATCGACAAATAGATTAAATGACTCACCGAGTTGTGCGATTTCATCTTGGCCAGTGATGGTTAACCTTTTGGTTAAATCACCTTCCCCTTGGGCAATGTCATTAAGATTATTTGCCATTCCCTTAATCGGCGTAATCATCTTCGTCGCAGCAATAATAATGGCAATAATGGTTAAAAGAACCAATCCCATGGCGACGCTTAATAATAGAGTCAATTTATTCGAGGAGGCTGTATTGGCGTTTTGTGCATATTTATTAATCGCTAACTCAATATCATCAATGTAGGCGCCGGTACCGATTATCCAATCGGTACCGGGTAATGTAATGGCGTAGCCTAGCTTCTCAATTTGTTCTTGTGAACCGGGCTTTTGATAAAAGTAAGGAAAAACACCATCACCTTTTTGTGCGGCATTAAGTAAACCAATAACTATTTTGGTACCTTTGGGATCGGTTAAGGAAGACAAGTCTTTGCCTTCAAGGTCTGGCTTTAAACCATGAAAGATATTAATGCCTTGCGTATCATAGATGTAAAAATAACCCGCTTTACCAAAGCGAATATTGCGTAACGCCCCATTAACATCGCCATTATCACCCAGTGATTGTTGATAAGAAACGATGCCTGCTGCAACTTCAGTGACTTTTTTAAGTTCATCTTTACGTTCGTTAATCAAGCTCGATCTAAAATCAGTAATGTTGTTTTCCAACGCTTGCTCTTCGGCATAGTAAGTGATCGACATAATAAAAAATAGAATAATCAGAATAGGCAATAATGCCAGTAGCAGTAATTTATTACGCAGGTTTAATTTCAACATATTGGGTCCTTTATTTTCGCATTTTCTATGCTTCTTGAGGGGCCATACAACTAATATATTAGCATAGGTAATCACTGCGTTTGTGATAGGAACCCTATCTGTTGCCAGAGATTCTTTTTAAGATCACATTTCTGCAGCTTAACTGTTACACAAGCGGGTGCTTGTTTGGCGCGTCTTACGGAGTTGATTTGGGATTATTAGATGCGGATCGCGTTAAAGGCTAAAGCGCAGATAAAAACCGCTGTTAGAAAACGAGAGATCGAAAGCAGGGGGCTCATCTAAAGTATCAGCGGGAGACCACTGTGCAGCTTTGTGTGGATTTTATAAATCGCAGGCAAAAAAATACCCGCTCGAAAGCAGGTATTTTTATCATCAAAAGTTTAAGCGAGAGATTACTCTGCAGCGACAACTTCAATGTTAACAATCGTTGATACGTCAGAGTGTACTGAAACAGCAATTTCGTAAGAACCAGTGTTACGTAAAGCGCCTTCAGGAAGACGTACTTCACTTTTAACTACAGGAACACCAGCAGCAGTGATTGCATCAGCAATGTCACGCGTACCGATTGAACCGAATAGTTTACCTTCATCACCCGCTTTAGAAGAGATAACAACCGCTTCTAATGCAGCTAATGCGTCGCCACGTTTTTGTGCAGCAGCAAGGTTCGCAGCTTGTTTAGCTTCTAATTCAGCACGACGTGCTGCAAAAGCTTCTAAGTTTGCTTTGTTTGCTGGAACAGCTTTTTGTTGTGGGAAAAGGAAGTTACGTGCGTAACCTGCTTTAACATCAACTTTATCGCCAAGTTTACCAAGGTTAGCAACTGTATCTTGTAGAATAATTTCCATAATATATAGCTCCTAATTTACTTATGTAAATCTGTGTAGGGTAAAAGCGACAAGTAACGTGCACGTTTGATAGCGCGCGCTAGTTGACGTTGGTATTTTGCACATGTGCCAGTAATACGGCTAGGTACAATTTTACCACTTTCAGTGATGTAATTTTTTAACGTAACAACGTCTTTGTAATCAATTTCGCTAACACCTTCAGCGGTGAAACGACAGAACTTACGACGGCGGAAGTAACGAGCCATGGTATTTCCTCAAATTTGTTCTATGTACTGAGCATGCAATACGAGTTTACCAAGCTTATTTGCGCTTTGGTGATAAGTGATAAATCCACTTACTCTAATTTGCATCCCTTTCGATAATTTATCTTTTAACTGATCGGCTAATGTTCCACTTATTGCAACGGGCATATAACAAAAAACGTTGCGTGGTAATCCGGCCTCTTCTTGCATTGAACTGTGTTCAACCACTAAATTGCAGTGTTGTACACCGCTTGGACTTTTTTTGAATGTAGGCTTTTCAGTAACTACACCCGAAAGTCGCAAAAAGTTATCAGTCACTAAGTAGCTTATGCTTCAGCAGGTGCTGGCGCTTCTGCATTGAATTCTGGACGTGGAGCACGAGGAGCACGTTCAACACGTTCTTCTTTTGCTTTTGCCACTACAGAAACTTCAGTCACAGCAGCTTTAGTACGCATGATCATGTTGCGGATCACAGCATCGTTGAAACGGAAAGCAGTTTCCAAGTCATCGATTACGTTCTGTGCAGCTTCAATATTCATAAGAACATAGTGTGCTTTGTGTAGTTTGTTGATTGGGTAAGCCAGTTGACGACGGCCCCAGTCTTCTAGACGATGAACTGTACCACCAGCTTCTGTGATAGATGCTGTGTAACGTTCGATCATACCATTAACTTGTTCACTCTGATCTGGGTGAACCATAAATACGATTTCATAATGACGCATATAAAAATCGCTCCTTACGGGTTAGTAGCTTCTTAGATTGGCTCAGCCGTACCAAATAGAAGCAAGGAACAAAAAAGGTTGGCTGATTTAAGGCGGCAAAGTGTACATTTTAGTAGCAACCGGTGCAAGCGATGATTTGCATAATAATGGAACATATTTAAGTAAAATGGGGGTAATCGTTGCATCTAATTGATTAGCGATTAATATAGCGTTTTATATTAGCCTATTTACTATTTATGAGCGCGCATTGTTGAATTCGAAATCATTTTTTATTTTAGTCATTAATATTGGGCTACTTGCGCTGAGCACAATACTTTTTGTGCATAGAGAGAAGACGCCGACACTAAAAGAGACAGCGCTAACAATAACAGAAAGCAATCGCCAACCTACCTCGACAGCGGCTGATGCAAGTCTCGTTAGCGAAGAACCAGCACAATTTACGCCACGCGCTCCAGTGCCTTTGGTTATCGAAAAAAAAGAAAATGTAGAAACGACTCAGCGACGTTTGCGAGAGAGGCAAGCAAGCACAAAAGAGAATCGTTTATTAGTGGAAAAATTGACTCTCTTACTTAAGCAGAACGAACAATTAGCGGAGCAGATAAGCGACCTTCGAAGTGCCGCTGAAACACAAGATGATTATATCGCGCAGCTGGAAAAAAATAATCGTGAACGATCCCTTCATAAACGTAACACGCCATCGTTAATTGCCTCTGAGAGTGACTTGTTAAAAACCAATATTCAGCGTCAACCTGATTTAATTAAGCAAAAATCACCCATCAAAATTATACCCCAAACAGATGATATTGAGCTGCCAGAGGTAGCTGAAGGTGAACCGCTAGATAAATTTTCAGGCGCGGTTGAATTTGGTTTTTCCTATGAGCAGGATAATAAAGTTGCTCGTTCTATTGATGGTCGGCTTGTTCTTAATTACGAAGAACCTAATAAATATAAATTAAATAGTAATTTCATGTTTGAACTGGAAGAGGAAGATCGCCAGATGAGCACTGAAAAATACCGTTGGCAGTTACAGGGGGATCACTATTTAAATCTGCGTAACCTGATCTTTGCGCGCAGTGATCTAAAACGCAGCCAATTTGCCAGTTATGAGCAAGAAGATGTGTATACGGTAGGATATGGGCGAATTATATTTGATCTGAACAAGCATAAGTTTAATGTGGAAATTGGTCCCGGTTACCGGATGGCGGTACCAAATGTTGGTGAAGATGCGGTTTCCGTTGATGAGTTTATTGTGCGAACGCGCCTGCATTATGAGCGAATCGTTTCCGAGTCGTTACAGATAGCGATGGATACCGTGTGGATAATGGGTAATGAAAACAGTATTTATAGTGTGAATTTTAAAGCTCAGAATAAAATCTATCGAGAGTTGTATTTGATTTTTGATTCTGAATATCAATATACACAAAATGTGCCCGTCGATAGTTTACATAAAGAGGTCTCATCGGGGCTTAAATTAATGTATGCGTTTTAACTGAATAGAGTCGTCAGTGTCAGCCTATAACTGACAGCTGACAACGCTTTGCTAGCGGCGCTGGCGAACAACTTCAAAAAGACAAATACCGGTTGCCACAGAGACATTCAAACTGGAAACCGCACCAGCCATTGGCAGCTTAATCAACTCATCGCAGTGCTCGCGAGTGAGACGGCGTAAGCCTTTATCTTCAGCCCCCATTGCTAAGGCCATTGCACCTGACAGTTTGCAGTCGTAGATGTTTTGCGTCGCTTCTCCTGCCGTGCCGTAAATCCAGACTCCTTTCTCTTGCAGCGCACGCATCGTACGCGCGAGATTGGTCACATGTATAAGTGGAACCGATTCTGCTGCGCCACAAGCGACCTTACGTACCACCGGCGTGAGACTTACGGAATTATCTTTGGGGATAATAACTGCATCAACACCGGCCGCATCGGCACTTCGTAAACAAGCCCCTAAATTGTGCGGATCGGTGATACCATCTAAGATCAGTAAGAAGGGTGGTTTATCCAAGTTATCAAGAATTGGGTCTAAGTCATTATCCGTGAGTATTTTCACGGCTTTTACTCGTGCAATAATACCTTGGTGCTGCTCTCCTTCTGATTTTTCATCCATGGATTTGCGCAGCATTAACTGCACTGAAACACCCCATTCACGTGCCTTTGCGAGTAACGTATTTAAGCGCTCGTCATCACGGCCTTTTAGCGCATAAATTTCAATCACACGTTCAGGTTGTTTTTCTAATAGGGCATCCACTGCATGCATACCATAAATTAATTCACTTTTACTCATTTATTTCTCTAATTCAATTTGTTAATAAAAAATGTTATTCAGCTAATCGCGGTCAGTTATTAGCTGTAAGCACGAAGCGGGTAGCCGTTAGTTAATCCGCTTTCTTCGCTTTACTACGAGTCCGCTCGGCACGACCTGGGCGTTTCTTTTTGGGTGTCACTTTTTTCTGTTTAGAGGTCGGGGTATTTTTTTCACCCTGCTTTACACTTTTCTTCTTTTTCGGTTGGTTCTGCTTTTGAACAGACTCTTTATCACCTTCGCCAGTAGACGGCTTAGCACTTTTATCCACTTTCTTTTTATCACCTTTAGGGTGAGCGCGTTTATCCATTGGGCGAGAATTCTCTTTTGTGGCGGTTGTACGCGCCCGTTTACGTTGTCCTGCCGCTTCTTGATCTGCTAGCTCAAAGTCGATTTTTTTATCATCGAGATTAACGGACAGTACCTTCACTTCCAATACATCACCAATACGATAAGTCCGTCCAGTACGATCCCCTTTAAGGGTCTGTTTCCCGGCATCAAAAATATAGTAATCAGAAAGTAGGCTGGTGACATGTACTAGGCCATCAATATGGATATCGTTTAGGCGTACAAAGAAACCGAAGTTAGTCACCGCTGCAATGGTACCTGTCATTTTATCACCGACATGATCTTGCATATATTCGCATTTCAGCGCATCACCTACATCGCGGGTCGCATCATCTGCGCGACGTTCGGTCATTGAGCAGTGTTCGCCTAAAACGCCCATCTCTTGATGTTGGTAGTGATAACCGCCAGTACTGGTCCATTTGGACTTTTGCTGATCTTTTTCTGTATGCGCAACCAGATACTTAATTGCACGATGTAAAATAAGATCCGGATAACGACGAATTGGCGAAGTAAAGTGGGCATATTCATCAAGCGCTAAGCCAAAGTGACCTAAATTCTCATCTTGATAGACAGCTTGTTTCATTGAGCGTAGCAGCATGGTTTGCAGTAGCTCTTGATCTTCGCGTCCAGCAAAAGATTCCGCTAAAGTTGCGTAATCTTTTGGCGAAGGTTTATCACCGCCCGCTAAACTCAAGCCTAGCTCAGTCAAAAATGAGCGGAAGTTTGTTAGTTTTTCATCGCTGGGGGTTTCATGAACACGGTATAATGCCGCTGCTTCTGCACGTCCAATTAATCGTGCCGCTGCAACGTTTGCCTGAATCATACATTCTTCAATAATCTTGTGTGCATCGTTACGCACGAGAGGTTCGATAGACTCAATTTTACGGTTTTCATTAAATAGAAAGCGCACTTCCAGCGTTTCAAATTCCATACCGCCACGGAGGTGGCGTGCTTTTTTAAAGGCTTTATAAAGATGCTCTAATTCTTCAAGATGCGGTACAAGCGGTTTATATTGCTCGCGCAGCGGCTGATCGCCTTGTAAAATAGCAGCCACTTTAGTGTAAGTGAAACGTGCATGGGAGTTCATCACCGCTTCATAGAATTTATAGTCGCTCAACTGTCCGTTTCTGGAAATAACCATCTCACTGACCATACATAAACGGTCAACCTGCGGATTTAACGAGCATAGTCCGTTCGATAAAACTTCCGGAAGCATAGGAATTACTTGATCAGGAAAATAGACTGAGTTACCGCGTTTAATCGCTTCGGTATCTAAAATTGTACCATTGCGTACATAATAACTGACATCGGCAATCGCAACCCATAAACGCCAACCACCATCTGCTTCACGTTGACAGAAAACCGCGTCATCAAAGTCACGCGCATCTTCTCCATCAATGGTTACTAAAGGAAGCTTGCGTAGATCTACGCGCCCAGCAATCGCCTCTTCAGGCACAAACTCAGTAAATACGGTAAGTTCTTTATCTAAACCTTCAGGCCATTCATGAGGAATATCGTGGGTACGCAGGGCAATTTCAACTTCCATGCCCGGTTCCATATCCTGACCTAACACTTCAGTGATCTTACCTTGTGCCGTAAAACGCGGTTTTGGACGTTGGGTAATTTCGACAACAACAATTTGTCCATGGCGCGCGCCGTTACTATTTTCTTTGCTAATCAGAATTTCTTGAGTAATACGTGAATCATCGGGAACAACCAGCGCCACTCCCTCTTCAACAAAATAGCGGCCAACAATGGTTTCTTGGCGAGGGGCTAATAAACGCACAAATCGCGCTTCAGTTCGCCCGCGTGCATCAACCTTTACAGGTTGAACGAGAATTTGATCGCCGTGAAAAAGGGTGCGCATTTGGTGTGCAGGGAGGAAAAGATCTGCGCCAACTTCTTCGGTTTTTAAGAAACCAAAGCCATCTTTATGACCAATGACTTTTCCTTTGACCAAATTCAGTTTATCAGCTAGGGCGTAGGTTGCATTGCGACACCAAACTAATTGACCGTCACGTTCCATTGCTTTTAAACGGCGGCGTAAGCCTTCTGCTTCTTCTTCACTGCTAAGTGAAAATATACTGAATAGCGCATCTCGGCTGACAGGTTTCGCCTGTTTTTCCATGTATTCTAAAATGAATTCACGGCTTGGCACGGGGTGCTCGTAAGTTTGTGCTTCGCGATCTAAAAAGGGGTCTAGTGTCATAGCTGAATGCTCTTGTATAAAATAAATTAATTAAAGTATATCTGAAAACAACAACAGTCGCGTATTAATAATAAATTCAATCAATTAATTATTAATTAAGCAATTCGTTCATAGAATAGTCTGTTACAAAGTTTTTTTTTGAAATTTAAAAAAAATACTAGACAGAATCTTTAACTCACAGTAACATCCGCGCCACGCCTAAAGACGTGAGCACCCGTAGCTCAGCTGGATAGAGCGTTGCCCTCCGGAGGCGAAGGCCACAGGTTCGAATCCTGTCGGGTGCACCATTCTTCGGAAGACAATAGTTAAGTTTACGGTGCAAAGTAGTATTAGTGGCGGATGTAGCTCAGTTGGTAGAGCCCCGGATTGTGATTCCGGTTGTCGCGGGTTCAATCCCCGTCATTCGCCCCATCTTTTCTCGATGTAAAACAAGATATTCGGTGGATAGTCCAGTTTGATAGGGCACCTCCGTGGGTTTACAAAGAGTTGGACCAGGGGGTTGACCCCGAAATTGTAAGCACTAAAAGATAGTTTTTCGGTGATTAGCGCAGCTTGGTAGCGCACCTGGTTTGGGACCAGGGGGTCAAAGGTTCGAATCCTTTATCACCGACCACATTTAGAAAAGCCCGTAACGTTTCAACGCGTTACGGGCTTTTTGTTTTTAAACTCCCCGCAATCAATAACTCAAACGTCTTATTTTTATTAATATTATCTGTTCCTGCAAACACTTCTTCATCGCATGATTTGAGAATTTTTCCATAAGCCAAACATCGTGACCATAAACTGCTCCTGTGCATATCCTGTGAGTACGTGAAGCAAAATGACGCTAATTGGTTACATGTATATCCAAGTAAATACTTATGTGCGAGCATCGACTAGAGTTGCTTGGCTTTTGCCTAAACAGTAATTTACTGTCTACCTCTGGTTCTTTTTCTAAATATATCGCATTTTTAAAATTCATAGATAGATCAGTTGGCTAGCTAGAAGGTATTTTAGAATTGCTATTGAAATGGCTCAGTCAGTTGATTGTTTCGTTGGAGTAAGTCGTAAGTATTATAGGATACTTTGCACATATTTGCGGCTAGAAAGCTGAGGCGCTTTCGCCTCTTATACTTTAAAAAATCAGAGCCATTTATTAGCAAGAGTTAAGCATAAAGAGCATTAGCATCAAACTTTATGACCCTGTCCTGAAATCTGTGTAATTGCCTATCATTAATTTAATCATTTTAAGGATAGGTAATTATGAAAAAAGAAGAGATAGAAGCATTCGCCCTTAAAGCATCAAAAGGTTTAAAGTCTCAAAAA